>NZ_JBTRWP010000054.1:0-17014 GCF_054609335.1 Acidiferrobacter sp.
CACATAAGCCTGGGCCTCGAAGCGCCCGGCATAGGCCTCTTCCTCCTGGCGCAGCGTGTAACATGTATCGCCGCCGATATCCACAAACACAGCGGGGATGCCGGCCTCCACGAAGGCGTAATCGCGCTTCAGGAAGAAGTCGGTGCAACAGATGCCCAGAAAGGCGCGCGCCCCACGGATCTTGAGATCGGCCAAGACCGCGCGCAGATGTTCGAAATTGGTAATCGTCGTGACCGCCAGTCGCCGCTTACGCGCGAGCGCATAGGCCTCTCCCACGGCACAGCGTCCACACTCCGGGCAGCCGTCCCGATGGCGCCACTTGCACCAGGTGGGCTTGGCGCAATAGGGCAGGAGTACTGCATCGATGGAGCCGAGAATGGCAGCAATGGAATCGGTACGGTGGGGACTGAAGGCGGTGATCTGGCTTGCCGCCTTGAGACCGAGCTCACCGCCGACGAGGTAGCGGGCGGCGCAGAGATGCCCCAAATAGACAATGTCCGCAGTCTCCACGCCGATCATGTCGGGCTTTATGTCGTGCAAAGCCGTTGCGAGCGCGGACTCAAGTTGCGCGATGTGCGTGGCGACGAGGGAGGCTTCGAGCCTGGAAAAAAGGACGGGGTCGAGACAGGCCACGGCGCCGGTGAGGCGCGCCTCGCGCACGACCGACCCCGGATCGAGCCATGCGTCCAGGTAGAGGACACCGCCCGGGGTCTTCACAAAGGCGGCTATGTCCGGTGGCGACCTGGAGTCTTTCGTGACAGCGGCCGCCTGCTCGGGGGCCGGCGGCAGCTCTCGGCGCACGCGAAGATCAAGCGCTTGTGCCACTTTTGCCGTGATTCGGGCGCGCAAGGCCCCTGCGGCCAAGCCCGGAACGAGCGTGCGCAGGGGCGCGAACCGCTGGCGTGCCGCAAGGATCCCTTGCTCGGAGAGCTTCTCCAGAGGCAGACGCAGGGTCTTTAGAAGTTCTTCGACGTTGAGTGCAAGCGGCAGAGCCGCTTCGAAGAGTATCACCCCGTCATGACGTATGAGAAAGGCGCAGGCCACCTTGCGGCCCGCGATGACAATGTCGTTGGGGGCCGTGAATACCGCGTCGATTCCGGCCTCGCGAATGGCCGCAATGAACGGCGCGCACAGGGCCGACATGAGGGCCGTGGGTGCGGCGCCCGTGTAGCGACCCACGGGAAGGGCGAGCGCCACGAGCAACGTATCGGGGTCGAGAGACAGGCTTCCGCCTCCGGTCCGTCGTCGCACGACCGGGAAGCGATCGCCTATATACGACAGCCTGAGCGCGCGGTCGGGGTCCTCAAAGGCCCCGATGAGGGCGCAACGCGACAAGCGCACGAAGCCGAGTACGGTCTCGCCATTCAAGGCGCGCGCCCACAAGCCGGCCTCGTAGGCGGCAAATTGGTCGGGTGCTAGGCGCGGCGCTTCGTGCCAGGCCAGCATCATGGGATATGGCTGCGGCCGGCGGCACCCCGCCAATATCCGTTGGCATCCTGCCCGCCGGTCAAAGGCGCGAGGCGGTTCTGACCTTCCGCGACCGTATAACGCCCCTGCAAGACGCCCTCGAAGGCATCGATCACAAGGGCCGTATCGCGTAACTCCGGCATGATGCGCAGGATATCGACGCGCGCGCGCCGCATGGTATCGATCTCGGCGATATAGTTTATGGGGTGCGCGGCGTGGATCTGCAGACCGTTTAGCGTGAGAAAGGCATCATCCTCCTGGGTGCGAACCAGTACGCCCTCCGGTTCGCGTTCGCACACCCACTCGCACTGATCCTTGCCGCGATCGGCGTTGCGCGCGCTGAAACAGCGCGCCGAATAGGCGAGCGCCGGGCGACCAAAAGCCAAGAGCTCGCATTCTATGCCTGGGGGCCCCGCAGCACGCAAAGTCGCCAAGGCCTCGCCGCTCAACTCCAAGGAGGCCACGAAGCGCGTAGCCCCCGCGTCGGCAAGGATCGCCAAGGCATCCTCGTTATAGACGTTGAGCGTAGCCCCGGCGACGAAGGGCGTATGGCGGGAGAGCGAGACTGCGCTCATGTCATTAGCCTCTATGGGGAAGCGGCCGTTGTCGCAGAGCCTGCGGGTCGCCTTGAGCTCCGCCTCTCCATCGACGAGTACCAGACTCGACAACACGACCTCTTTGCCGCTGCTTGCGAGCTTTTCGGCAATTGCCATCCAGTCAGCCAATCCCGGGCTGCGCCGCTTGTAGCAAACCGTCTCGCCCAAATAGACGATATCGATGGCCGTATCGGCGATCGCGTCATAAAAGGCTAGGACCGCCTCCCGTGACCAGAAAAACGGTATGGGCGCGAGCGCAAGCCTCATCGCCAAGGCCTATGGAAAGCGCCCAAGGTCTGTTGCCGACCTTCGGATAGGGCTGTCAAAGCCTCCGCCCATTCGGGACGGACAGTGAACCCTTGCGGGTCGCGCGCACATGCGTCCAGGGCCGCACGCATGACTGTGGTCACGCGCGCGACATACGACGGCGACCTCTGGCGCCCTTCAATCTTGATCGCACGCACCGGGATCTGCGCGAGTTCCCCCAGGATAGGCAGGACATTGAGGCTGGTCGGCTCTTCGAGGGCGTACGCCACATGGTTGTCGACCTTGAAGCGCCCTTTACAGATCGTGGGGTAGCCCGCCTTTTCGGTCTTTTCGAAGGCGTCGATCAATATGCCATTCAGGCGCACACGGCGACGCCCCCCCTCCTCTTCCCACCGCACTGACGATGCCGGCGAGCACGCCCCGCAGGTGTTGGGTGATACCCCGGTTGCATAAGACGACAAGGCACAGCGCCCCTCGACCATGACGCAGAGGCCACCAAATGCGAAGACCTCCAGGTCCAGCGGGGCGTGGGCGGCAAGTTTGTGGACCTGGTTCAAGGCCAGCACGCGCGGAAGAATGGCGCGCACGACCCCGAAGTTCTCGACATAAAATCGCAATGACTCGGCATTGGTAGCGGACCCTTGTACCGAGAGGTGACGCGGCACCGAGGGATGGTGCCGGGCACAGTGGCGCAGCACCGCGAGATCGGCAGCGATGACGGCATCGACCCCGGAGGCGACTGCCTCGTCGGCGGTCCGTCGCCATAGAGCCACGCGACCTGGCTGCGCATAGGTATTGAGGGCAAGATAGACCTTGCGTTTGCGATCATGGGCATAACGCGCGCCCGCCGCGATGTCCGCGGAGGTGAAGTTGAGCCCCGGGAAATTGCGCGCATTGGTCTCGTTGCGCAGTCCCACATAGACGGCATCGGCGCCATGGTCGATAGCGGCTTCGAGAGCAGCCAAGGTCCCGGCCGGACACACGAGCTCGGGGATCGCTACCATGAGGCCCCCCCGCAGGCCAGAACCCCCTGGCGGGTCCCACGCCGCGCCAGTTCCGCAGTGATGGCATTCAATACGCGCCACTTCCCAACACACCAGTCCGGGGCCAAGAGCAGGGCCGCCTTGGCGGTTCCGGTGAGGCGATGAAAAACGACATGACGGGGCGTGCGTTCAACGAGATCAGCGACGATAGCGACATAGGTGGACAGTTCGAGAGGCGCGATCTGCCCGGCGCGAAAGTCCTGTGCGAGACGACTACCGCGCACGACGTGGAGCGGGTGGATCTTGAGGCCGGCGACGCCCAAGGACAGCACGCGAGCGAGCGTGCGCAGGGCGTGGTCACGGTGCTCTTGCGGCAGACCCACGATGAGATGGGTACACACCGGGATCCCATAACGCTGTAACAGAGCAACGGCGTCTTGATACTCGCGATAACCGTGACCCCGGTTAACGCGCGCGAGCGTCTCATCAAAACTCGATTGCAGGCCGAGCTCCACCCATACCAAAAACCCCCGGTCGCGATACGAGGCGATCAAGGCGACCGCCTCTTCCGATAGGCAGTCGGGGCGCGTGCCCACACTCAGGCCGACGACCCCCGGCACTGCCAGGGCCTCCTCATAAGCCGCGCTCAGGCGCGACAAGGGGCCATAGGTGTTCGTGTAGGTCTGGAAATAGGCGATGACTTTCCGCGCGCGGGTACGACGCCGGACACAGCGCATGCCTTCGCACACCTGGTCGCCTATACTTCGAGCCTGGACGGCGGGATGGAACGTTTTGTTGTTGCAGAAGGTACAGCCCCCGCGCCCCCGCGAGCCATCGCGATTGGGGCAGGTGAAGCCCGCGTCCACGGTCACCTTATGGACGCGCTCGCCGAATTCACGGAGAAGCTGCTGCCCGAAGGTCTCAACGAACTCGGAAAGAACGGCCATCGGTCGACTCCAGTGGGCGCGCGCGGAAACCCACGCGCAGATCGCCGGCGATGCGCGCACAGGCGTCTATATCGACGCCCGGCAAGCTTTCTATGGCAGTCAACGTGACGCGTGGGACGTACATTTGACAACGGGCGGCAAACGCCAACATAGCTGCGTAGCTGCCGGGGCGACCAGGGCGGCAGAGGCGCTCATAGGTCGTCTCATCAGCGGCGTTGAGAGAAATCGAGACATGGTCTATGAGCCCTTTAAGCTCGGGGACCACGTCGCGACCGTGTACGAGACTTGCCAGGCCGTCGGTATTGAGCCGGATCGGCGTACCCGTCGCGCGCAACGCCGTGGACACTGCGAGCAACTCCGGCCATCGCGTCGTAGGCTCTCCCAGACCGCAGAAGACATACTCAGCGCAGGGGCCCGCCTCCAGCGCCGCCTGCACCAAGGCCGTGCTCGAGGGCTCATCTATGACCCGAAGGCGCAGTCGCGCATCCGCAACCGTCCACAGACCGTGAAACTTGGGGCAAAACCGGCAGCGCAAGGTACAGCGATTCGTGAGGTTGAGATAGACCCCGTCGCGCAGACGGTAGGCCGCGACCACCGGCGACGGACGTCCAATGCCATCCTTGTAGGCCACCACCCCCGCCATGCGCCCGCACCCCCGCGCTCGTAATCATGGAACCGAGGCTGCGAGTCTACGCACAGAAACACCCCTTAAGCTTGATGGATATCAAGAGGCGACATCGCAAGGAGTTGTATTGGTAGAGTCCTAAAACAACAAGGAGTAGGGTAGTCATGGCCGTCTCATACCCTGATAGCGTACGCAAACGCGACGGTCGCGTCGTACCCTTCGATGATCGCAAAATCTACTATGCACTCTTGCGCGCCGGGCTCGCCACGGGCGAGTATGGACCCGACGAAGCGGCCCTCATGACCGAGCAGGTGGGTGCGCGCGCGCCCGCCGGTAGTCCAGATGTCGAAACCATCCAGGACCTCGTAGAG
This sequence comes from Acidiferrobacter sp., assembly GCF_054609335.1. Lineage (NCBI taxonomy): Bacteria > Pseudomonadati > Pseudomonadota > Gammaproteobacteria > Acidiferrobacterales > Acidiferrobacteraceae > Acidiferrobacter > Acidiferrobacter sp. Next base: position 5,257 of record NZ_JBTRWP010000054.1, read on the forward strand.
GATAACCTGCTCGCGCACGGTCATAGACGCACCGCCCGTGCCTATATCGTCTATCGGGAAAAACGCCGTCTGACCCGCGAACAAGGCAAGGTGCGCGTCGAAGTCGAAGAGGCCATCACCGAGTACCTCGACCGTCGCGACTGGCGCGTGCAGGCCAATGCCAACCAGGGCTACTCCCTAGGCGGGCTGATACTGAGCGTCTCCGGCAAAATGGTCGCGAACTTCTGGCTGAATCACGTCTACCCAAAAGAGGTGGGCGAGGCCCATCGCGACGGCGCCCTGCACATCCACGATCTCGACATGCTGTCAGGCTATTGCGCAGGCTGGTCACTGCGCACATTGCTCACGGAAGGGCTGAACGGGGTCGCGAACAAGGTCGAGGCGAACCCCCCGAAACACCTCTCGAGCGCCGTGGGTCAGATCGTGAACTTCCTCGGGACACTGCAGAACGAATGGGCCGGGGCGCAGGCCTTCAGCTCCTTCGACACCTATCTCGCGCCGTTCGTGCGCAAAGATCACATGCGCTATGAAGACGTCCTGCAGTGCATCCAGGAGCTTATATACAACCTCAACATCCCGTCGCGCTGGGGCACGCAAACACCATTCACAAACCTGACGTTCGACTGGACCTGTCCCGCGGATCTACGCGATCAGGTGCCCCTCATAGGGGGCGAAGAGATGCCCTTTACCTATGGTGACCTCGCGCCCGAAATGGCTATGATCAACAAGGCCTACCTCGAGGTTATGGAAACAGGGGACGCCAAGGGCCGGGTCTTCACCTTCCCGATACCGACCTACAACATCACCCCTGACTTCGAGTGGGAGGGGGAAAACGCGGAACGGCTCTTCTCCCTTACCGCGAAATACGGCCTTCCGTATTTCCAGAATTTCCTGAACTCCGACCTCAAGCCGCACATGGTGCGGTCCATGTGTTGTCGCCTGCAGCTGGACCTGACAGAGCTCCTAAAGAGAGGGAACGGCCTCTTTGGGTCGGCGGAACAGACAGGGTCGCTTGGGGTCGTCACCATCAATTGCGCCCGCTTAGGTTATCTGCACAGGGGTGATGAGGTCGGTCTTTTCCGCAATCTCGACCAACTCCTCGAACTTGCACGCACAAGCCTCGAGATCAAGCGCAAGACCATACAGACCTATATGGACCAAGGGCTATTCCCCTACACGAAGCGCTATCTGGGCACGCTGCGCAACCACTTCTCGACGATAGGCATCAATGGAATCAACGAGATGGTGCGCAACTTCACGGCCGAGGAGGCCGACATCACGGCACCGCAAGGTCACGCCATGGCATGCCGCCTACTCGATCATATGCGCGGGCGGCTCACGGAATTTCAGGAGCAGACGGGACACCTCTATAACCTCGAGGCGTCGCCGGCCGAGGGCGCCACATACCGATTCGCGCGCGCCGACCGCAAACGCTTTCCAGGCATCTGCCAGGCCGGGACCACCGAGCGCCCCTACTATACCAATTCGTCCCAGTTGCCGGCGGGATTCACGGACGATCCCTTCGAGGCGCTGGAACGTCAGGAAGACCTGCAGAGGCGCTACACAGGGGGGACGGTATTGCATCTCTACCTGAACGAGCGCCTATCGAGCGCATCGGTCGCTCGTGATTTGGTGCGACGGGCTTTGGGGCGCTTTCGGCTCCCCTACATCACGATCACGCCGACATTTTCTATCTGCCCGCGTCACGGTTATCTCGCGGGCGAGCACCCCTTTTGCCCGATCTGCGACGAAGAAGCGTGGGCCCGGCGACGGACTTTGGCGCAAGCCGAGTGAGGAGGAGACAATGATGAACGCAACGCAAGAAGATAAGGAAGAGTGGGGCGGTCTGCGCCCCGAGGAGCGTCAGCCATGCGAAGTGTGGACAAGGGTCATGGGCTACCATCGACCTGTGGCGTCGTTCAACGAGGGCAAGAAGGGCGAGCACTACGAGCGGAAGTTCTTCGTGGAAAGCCGGCTGTCGACCTAGCCTTAGGACTAGGCGGCCTTGTGCCCTGGAGTAGCGTCGATTACCCGGGGCATCAGGCCGCCGTCTTGTTCGTCGGCGGCTGCCCTTGGCGTTGCCCCTACTGCCACAATAGTCACCTCTGGGAGAGTCAGACCGGCCTTTCGTGGGCGGCCGCGCGGGCGTTTCTCGAAAGCCGCGTGGGCCTTCTGGATGCTGTCGTCATGAGCGGCGGCGAGCCCCTGGCACAAGCCACTGCGGTTCGCGAGGCGCTGATCGAAGCACGCCTGCTCGGTTTCGCGACGGCCCTGCACACCGCGGGCGTATCTCCGCGACGCTTTGAGAATCTTCTCGGATATGTCGATTGGGTCGGGCTTGACGTGAAGGGGCCGTTCTCGAAATACGATGCCATCACGGCACGAAAAGGGAGCGGCGAAGCGGCGCGCGCGTCGATGGAGATACTGCTGCAAAGCGGAAAACCTCACGAGCTGCGCACAACCGTCCATCCGGCCCTGCTGTCGGACACGGATCTCCTGACCATGGTGGCGGAACTTGTGGCCATGGGCGCACGCTCGGTGACCTTGAAGAGCTTTCGCCCCACCGGCTGCCCGGATCCGGAACTGTCGGCGGCCTATCGCCCCTGGCTTACACCCGCCCTCGAAAAGGCGCTGCGTGCCATCATGCCGACAGTAGTGCTACCCGGCCACTGATCCAAAGGCATGGCCAGCGTCGCCATCATGGCATCGCGGGCCGCGCACCGCAGACCGAATGGCCTATGGCCACGGGCCGAACGGCGTACCGGGGCGAGGCGGATGTCGCGGGTCAACTGACGCCCTGTGCGCCAAGAACGGCGCCCACCACCACCAAGATGGCGATCGCAAGCAGAACCATGTGGCCCCGCAACAACAGGCGCCGGGTCGCCTCGCCATCGCGCGCCCCACGTTCGCGCAAGCGCCTATGCAAGAACAGCGGCTCCAGCACGAAGAGTAGCACCATAAAAAACGCCCAGAACGCGATCATGCCATCGACCCACAGACCGTGCGACGTGCCGACGAGGGCCAAGAGAGGCAATCGCGCCAACATCGCACCACCTGTGGCGCCGGCGACCAAGACCCAGATCCGTGCCTGGAAACCGAATCGGCGCTCGATCTCGAGGAATGCCGGGATGCGGTCGGCGGCTGGCAATCGCGCCAAGGCCGGGAGCACGACCGTAGTGACGAAACCCATGCCACCCACCCATGCGACCACAGACAGAACGTGCAGGGCCAGGAGCGCGGGGAACATCGGGAAACGGGCCATGGTGATCATGGCGCGGGCGGTCGGGTGGTGGTGGCGAGCATGACTGCGTAGCGCGCCGCCCAGGGCAACAAGGCCAGAATGGCGATGGGGGCCGCGAATACGCTCAGATCATAAGGGGCAAGCCGCTCCAGCATCGGAACGTCGGAGGCAACCCTCAGGATCGCCGCGACCTCTATGCCCAGCAGTGCAACCCAGCTCAAGAGATCGCTCGAAAGCCCGCGTCCCGAGTGGCCGCGCGTGACACGGGTAGCCATAGCCACGATCAAGCTCATCGCAAAACCGATGGCGAGGGCATGCAAGGGGCCGCGGCCCAGATGCGGATGGCCGGCGACCAAGCCGGCATCACCTAGGGCGTACAGGACGAAGCCCACCCCGAGCCAGGCGTAGCCCGCGTAGAGCAAGAGCAAGAGCCCGTGGCGCACGACATCGCGCCGAAACCAGAGCGTCAGGAAATACCAGGCCGCCGCCGCTATCGCGGCATCCAGAAAGATGAGCGGGGCGCGCCAAGCGAGGCTTGCCATGAGGGCATGGGCGCTCGTGGCGGCGAGGAAACCTGGCGGGATCCTGGGATCGGCCGGTGGACGCTTATAGTCTGCAAGCACCGAGGCTGTAAAAAACGGGATCATGCGATAACTCACCCCAAAGAGGGTGGGTAGCAGGAAGACAAAGAGGCCAACCCGGATCGGGATCGCGAAGGGGATCGGCGAGCCGCGCCAAAGGGCAGCCGCGTAAAGCGCAAGCCCCACGACCTCCGCCGTCAGCGTCACGGTGAAGACCCATACACCCTGGCGCGCCGGTTTGCGCGCGCGGCGATAAACGCCGATGAGCGCGGCGACAAGGCGCGCATCGCCCAAGGCCATGAGGACGGCGCCAAGAACGATCGCCCGATCGCCCAAAAGGAGGCCCGCGTACACGAGCACGAGGCCCGCGACCCGCACGGCGAAGGCATCGCGGTAGGCGCGACGCGCAACCGGGGCGGTCTGCATCCATCGGGGAAAGGTGGTGGCCAGAAAACCGAACACGAAAAACGGGAAGACCCCGTACAGCATCAGGAAGCCATGCAGAGCAACCGGCGACACAGGGAGAGTGGGGAGCGGATAGGCGCCGGCAAACGCCCCCATGAGCCACAGCGCCCATAGGATCAAGGCCAACAAGACCTGCACGAGGCCACCCAGAAAATAGGCGATGTGGGGGGCATCAAAGAGCCGCACAGGACAGGCCTCCAGTGGAGGCGCGAGAAACGCGCTGGTAAAAGATGTGCGCGGTGAAGAGATTGGCGCCGAACAGGGCTCCGTCCGCGATCCACAAAAGCGCGGCGCCCTCGCAAAGGGCCTGCGGCCACGCGATCGCCGCAAGACTGAATCCTATGGTGGCCAGATGCAAGGCGGCGTGGACGCGCATAGACCGCTCGCTGATGGCGGACGTCATAAGGACGGTGGGATGTCCGGGGCGTCGCTGAAGATGGAGCCACACGAGAAAGGGAACGATCTTGTAGAGCATGCCACTCATCAGGGAGGCGGCAGCCCCCATGAGGGCCAGTAGACCATAAGCGAGCGGCCACTTGAGACCGGAAAGAAGGCCCACCGCCATAAACGCGCCCACCACGGCTGACGCGATCAGGCTCACCAAGCCGATATACCAAAAGAACGTCATGGCGTCACAACGCCTACGGCCGCGCGTCCAGAGGCGTTGGCCGAGGAGCCCCGCATAAGCGACAACGACCGCCGCCAAGACGACGCGAAGGGCACTCTCGACGGCAGGAACCGGCCATGCTCGGGCGATGAGGGTCGCGAACAGCAGAGCCGAGACGAGCGGTCCCAGAACGAAAGAGACACGCGGCGACCAAGACCTGGCACCTTGAAACATGGGCAGAACCTGCGCGGCGACCGCCGCCCACAACACGAAGACGCCGCCCGCGAGCGCCCACAAAGGATGAGCGCGCAGGAGCGTAGCCGACACCGGGGCGCCGGCTACGCGCTCACCGGCCATAACAAGACCGAAGGCCAGGGCGACGCCAAGCAGCGTGACTGCATAGAACATGGGCGCCATCGTCTTGTGTTTCGGCAATCGCCACAAGACCCAAGCGCCCGATAAGGTAAAGGCACCGACGGCGATTGCCAGAGGCACCGCCGCCAGACCAAAAAGGAGCGGTGGCCCCTGAAGAAAGGCGGCCGCCAAAAGGACCGCCCCCAGGGCGAAGCCCCAGCGGACGGCAGGCGCGAGGCACGCCACGCACGGGAACGAGGCGCCGGACACCACCGGCACCAGCTGAAACGCGGCGGCGGTGGCAATCAGCATCAGAAACCCTATGGTCACGAGATGGGTGGCGGCGAGCACGGCCGGCGTATAGCGGTCCTGCAAGGCTCCGGGGCCCGCCGCCAAGAGCACCGCCCCGGCCGCGACGAGGAACCAGGGCGCCCAGAGAAAGGAGCGCAGAACCGATGCCAGAGGCGGCGCCTCGTCAAAGGCGAGGCCGCGCGCGCTCATGAGCTCACGCCCGGGCCGCGTGTTATGACAACATCGTAAACGCAGTCTTCGCCGCGCGGGACCGCCACGGACTCGTAGGAATACCCTCGCTCGGCCAGCAGACCAAATAGGGGATAGGGCAGGCGAGGCAGACGCACCCGCACGCACTCTCCGGGACCCAGGGCGGTCGCCGCCTGCAGGGCCACCTGCAACGGCTCGGGCGGCAGCAAATCGCTTGCATCGACGAAGGGTTCACTCATGGACGATCGGCGCCTCCTTCATGGCTACAAGCAGACGATCGGCGCAATCGGCAAGCAGGCTGTCGCTCATGGGATAGAGGACATTCTCCTCCTTCAAGTGATGCTGCGATACGAGGATGGTCAGGGTATCAAAAAGCGCCCGGCACTCCACGCCGCTTCCGCTGCGCCCCTCTGCGAGCAGCGAGCGAATGGCGTCATGCTCCTCGCGCATGACGACCAGCGGCCCCCCGGGCCCTGTGCGTCGCCCGAACTCCGGAAACAAGACCCGCTCCTCGATCCCCAGGTGATGCTCCATGGCCTCGCTGAACGCAAGCAGAGCCTCTTGCGCGCGCGGTGTGCCGCAGGCGTTCTCCGCGTCCTCCATGAGGCTATCCAGCTCACGGTGCTGACGCGCCAAGAAACTCGACAGGATTTGATTCGACACAGTTCATTCCCCTCAAAAATGTAGTGCGATCATTGTCGGACCGTCACCCGCCTTACGCCATTGCCTTAGGTCAAGACGGCCGACAAGCCCGAAAGCAGGCGGTGGGCGACCTCGCGGGACTTATATTGCTATAGCAATAGTTGCTATGCTATCGTTTTACGTACACCCGCCCAAAAAGGTGTGCGGAGACAGACCATGCCCAGACCCCGGAAGATGCGAGCCCCAATCGAAACCGTCGATGCGACGACTGCGCGATTCGTCATAGAGGAAAGCCTGGGTTACCTCGTCAATGCCGCCGCGCGCCTTTTGGCGCGCTCGCTGCATCACCGCATCTCGCGCCATGGCGTCCCGATTGGGCAGTGGCCGTTCCTCATGTTCCTGTGGGAGGAGGAAGGCCTTACACAGAAGGCGCTGAGCAACCGCATTCCAATCGACGAAGCGACTACCGTGAGAACGCTGGACCGCATGGAGCGCGACGGCTGGGTACGCCGCACGCGCAATCCGTACGACCGCCGCCAGACCTTAGTCTTTTTGACGGAGGCAGGTCAGGCGCTCGAAAAGGTCTTGCTGCCGTACGCAAGCGAGGTCAACGAGATGGCGATGCAGGGCCTGGACCAGACCCAAAGAACCCATCTCCTAAAGCTGTTACAGGGGCTTGTCGCACGACTGCAGACCGATCATGCACCGTGGCCTGCCACGCGATCGGTCGCAGGCAACCATGCGGCCCACCCCCCGGAAAACGAATCCGCCGGCGCTCGTGTGCGCGAACGCAAAGGAAGGAGGCGCACCGGGCAACCATCGAAGGTCGAGGTGCCGCCGAAATGAACCCGGCGACGGCCAGGCTGGAGACCGCGCTCCGATTGAGGAGAGACGCCACTATGGGAAAGAGACTGCACCTCGCGGCCGCCCTGCTCGCCACCGTGATCGTCGCGGTCTTCTGCGCAGCGACGCTGACCGTAGAGCGGCTTGGCGCACGGCCGCAGATTGCCCTCGTCAAGCAGCTGATCGTGTTTCCTGGTCTCGCGATCCTCATTCCCGCGCTCGTCGTGACTGGGCTTTCCGGGAACCGCTTGGCCCGGGGCCATCGGCACCCCCTCGTGGGACGCAAGATGACGCGCATGCGGCTCATAGCCGGCAACGGTATCCTGATCCTCGTCCCCTGCGCGCTCTATCTGAGCCACCTGGCGTCGGCAAATCGATTCGATGCCCGTTTCGCCACCATCCAAGGTCTTGAGATCTGTGCCGGGATCACCAATATTGTGCTGATGGCGCTCAACATCCGCGATGGTCTGCGAATCAGGCGCGGACCGCAGGGGGATGTGACGGACGATCGAGGCGCCCGAAACCACGGGAGACCGGGCATACGCCCCCGTCGGCCGCTATGATCTTTTCGCCAGCGTAACAACCAACCTTACCGTCGCTTGGCGTGAAGACTTCGTGTCCCGAGAACATGGGCCCCAAACGCCGCGCAAGCCATGCAACAGAGAGACCTGCGCTTGAGCCTTGGTGCGGGCGCCGGGCGGCCGATCCATGGGGGAGTTTTGGACACTGGCGCGCGGCGGGGGCGCTCACGGGCGGGCGACATCCGGTAGGCCGCGTTTTCGGGCCGCGGCGCCGCCGAGACTCGTGTGCGGAAGGAGCACGCCGAATCGGGCGCCGGCCCTGCAGCCGCGACGCGCCGTTAGGCTATCCGCCGGGTGGTGCCGCGTGTTGGCCCCAAAGAGATAGGCGGCCGGTGGTCCCCTATCCACAAAGGCGTAAATCGTTCGACAAAGCGCCCCCGAACCGTTCCCTGCCCCCAGTGCGCGGAGTACACTTACGTGCCGTATGCGATTGGCCTTGATAGCTGTCAAAAGTAGCATATCCTTATAAACCACAAGATAGGGTCCGTAGGCCAGAGGCTTCTGGCGTGCGCCAGAAGCCACCTCAACGATAGGACGACGCGACACATGGCGGTTACGAGTTTCGAGGCCAGCCTGAGACAACGGTGTTCGAACTGCAGTCTGCGGGAGATTTGTTTGCCCCTTGGGCTAGACGCCGAAGAGTTAGGGAAACTGGACGACCTCGTCAAGCGCAGACGACGCGTCTTTGCCGGTCAACACCTGTTCCGCGCAGGCGATCCGCTGCAGTCGCTTGCTGCCGTGCGCACCGGTTTTTTCAAGATCTACGAGGTGAGCGCGGGCGGCCACGAGCAAATCACAGCCTTTCCTATGGAAGGCGAACTCATGGGTCTCGACGCCATCAGCACCGACGCGCACCGCGGCAATGCCGTGGCGCTCGAGGATAGCGAGGTATGCGAGATCCCCTTCACAAGGCTCGAGGCGTTGCTGTCCGACCTTCCTCGCCTGCAACATCAATTCCATAAGCTCCTAAGCGGCGCGATCGCAAGTGACCACGGGCTTATGATGGTGCTTGGCACCATGACCGCCGAACTCAAGGTAGCGGCCTTCCTGTTGAACCTCTCCGACCGCCTTGAGGCGCGCGGCCAGCCACGCGCCATCATTCGCCTCCCCATGTCGCGCGAAGAGATCGGCAACTATCTTGGGCTCAAGCTTGAGACGGTGAGCCGCATGTTCTCCAGGCTGCGCGATGATGGGCTCATAGCGACCGAGGGACGGAAGACCGAAATTCTCAAACACAAAGCCCTGAGGGACCTCTGCCTCCAAGGCCCCCTGCGAGCCTGAGTCGACGCACGTCGAGCCCCTATCGGAACGAATCGCCCGCGGCACGACGGTGCTACTTCGCGGGGGTGCGCGTCTTTTTGTGCCCATTCTTAATGTGCCCATTCTTAGGCTGCGGAAGTGGCATGGTATGAGGGGGCTTGTTATCGCCAAGCCTGTGTCCTGCAGGAGGGGCCATACCTTCACCGCAATAAAGCCTAGCCTGAAGTTCCCCCGATAATTTCTCTCTTAAAACGATAAAACCTGAACAAAATGAAGCGGTAAGAGCGTATTTGGCCTCTTTTTATGTGTCATAATGTAGCCATGTAAATATCAACTAATTTACTTGCATTATTGTTTAATGTGTGTATTATTAACCCATGCATATCGATATCGTACCCAATCGCAAGGCCACCCCCACCATTTTGCTGCGGGAGTCCTATCGCGAAGGGAAGAACGTTAAGAAGCGGACACTGGCCAATCTCTCGAGCCTGCCGATGGCGCAGATCGAAGCGATCCGGGCCGTATTGCGTGGTGAAGAGCTGCGACCGGTCGCGCAAAGTTTTGAGATTACGGAGTCACGGCCCCAGGGGCATGTGCAGGCGGTAGCCTTGATGATGCAGCGCTTAGGGTTCGCCTCATTGATCGCGTCCCGGCCTGCACCCGAACGCGATCTGATCGTGGCGATGGTGGCCGCGCGCATTCTCGCCCCGCACACAAAGCTCGCCACCACCCGTTGGTGGCACACCACGACCTTGGCTGAGGACTTCGGCGTGACCCAGGCCTCCGAGAACGACTGCTATGCCGCCATGGACTGGCTGCTGGCGCGCCAGGACCGCATCCAGAAGAAGTTGGCCACGCGCCATCTCACCGAAGGCGGTCTCGTGCTCTACGATCTCTCTTCCAGTTATTTCGAAGGCAGCACATGTCCCTTGGCGAAGCGTGGCTATAGCCGCGATGGCAAGCACGGGACCCTACAGGTCGAGTATGGGTTGATGACCGATGGCCGGGGCTGTCCGGTGGCGATCTCCGTGCATGAGGGCAACGTGGCCGATCCGACGACCTTGATGCCGGAGATCCAACGCTTGAAGACCGACTTCAGTATCGAGCAGTTCGTGATGGTCGGCGACCGCGGCATGAATCTCGCGAGTGCAATCGGCGCCATCCGCGAACAAGAGGGAATTGACTGGATCACGGCGCTGAGGGGCGTCTCGATTCGGGCTTTGGTCGAAGACAAAACCCTGCAACCTGATCTCTTCGACGAGCGCCACCTGCTAGAGCTCTCTCACCCCGACTATCCGGGAGAACGCTTATTCGCCTGTCGCAATCCCGAGTTGCGGAAACTGCGCGGCCATAAGCGCGAAGACCTCCTGGTGGCCACCGAAGAGAGCCTCCGAAAGATTCAAATCCGTGTCGCAGCCGGACGCCTGACAGGGCGAGATCACATCGGCCTGAAGGTGGGCCAGATCGTGAACCGCTATAAGATGGCCAAACACTTCACCTTGGACATTCAGGACACCGCGTTCTCTTTTACCCGTAAGACCGCAGACATTGCCGCAGAGGCGGCCCTTGATGGGATATACATCATCCGCACCTCGGTTCCGACGACACTGATGGATGCCGCGACCTGTGTGCGTCGCTACAAGTCCTTGGCCCAGGTCGAGCGTGCCTTTCGGTCCCTGAAAACCCTGGATCTCAAAATACGACCGATCCATCACCGCTTAGCTGACAGAGTGAAAGCCCACATCTTCCTCTGTATGCTCGCCTACTATGTCGAGTGGCACATGCGCGCGGCCTGGCGGGAGCTGATGTTTACCGACGAGGATCAGGAGGCCAAAGAGACCCGCGATCCCGTAGCCCCGGCCCAACGCTCAAGAGCGGCAAAGAGAAAGGCCTCCCAACACCGACAAGACGATGGGACACCCATGCACAGCTTCCAGACCTTGCTGGCAGATCTCGCCACCGTGGTGCGTAATACTTGTCGTGTGCCGCATACGGACGGAGAGTGGTCGACCTTCCCGGTTCTCACTATTCCCAACGCCGCCCAAAAGCGGGCCTACGAACTGATCGAAACCACCCCAATGTAGACAGCAGCCGGAACTCTGTTTTCAGGCTACCGGATTGAAATATAAGGAAAAACTGATTGGTGCTCGGTGGAACTTCAGCCTAGCGCTAACGCGCTCGACCTCAAAGCCTTAGTGACGGAAGACCGGGATCTCGGAAGTCGTTGACGAAAGAAGCGTTCCAGGAGGTCCTGGAGGCCGAGATGACTGAGCTGCTGGGGCCCCAGCCCCCACGAGCGCCACACTGAGCTGGGAGCATGCAACCCGAGGACAGCCCTTGTTACCCGGCTCGTAAACGGGCCGCCCAGAGCGCGGGTCTCTGGGCTCGTGAAGAATCTCAAAGGCATACTCCAGTCGCCTGATTCGCCGAATACCCTATCCCGGTATCCGCGCAAGGTTTTAAAGAATGGCGCGGGAATTCCCATCCCCTTTAGGGGATTGGGATGAGAGTGCCTATTGGCCCTGGCACTCCTGTATGTATCGACGAACAACCTCTGCGGACACACTTCCAGCAGTTCCTACATAGTATGCTTGCGTCCAAAGCTGCTCACGGCCACATACCTTTTTGAGTTGTGGAAACTGCTCCCGCAATTTCCTCGACGTATAGCCTTTCAGTAGGCCAA
>NZ_JBTRWP010000055.1:0-16983 GCF_054609335.1 Acidiferrobacter sp.
GTGTGGCCTCCAGCGCTGCCACCTGGTCCGGTGCCGGCAGAAGACGGGTTTGCAAGGTCATCTTCATGGGCACAGTACAGACAATATCCATCACAGAAGCAAGGGTCTGGAGGCAAAACCGGCGCTTCCCTCCCCGGCCTAAACGCTGGGGCCTCTCGCGCGAATCTGGTGAAAGGACCTCGGGGCTGCCGGATCCGGCGCCCCTTGACGATCCCGCCCCGGTGGGCCGATCGGGGTACCGGGCCCCGAACGCGGCCCGACAAACCACCCTGCCGGTCGCGGCCGTGCAGGTCGTGACCGGCGCCGCGAAATGCCTTACCATAAGGCACACTGTGACCAAGCCCCTGCCGCATCCGACGGCTACGGGCACTCCGGTCGTCCGCCCATGCCGTGCGTCGGCACGGCCTGCGTTCAAGGAGCACGACGCGTGTCCGAGTTTCAGATGCCTCTCGCCGGGTTCGGCCCCGACCCCGCACCCCTACCGAAAGGCCACAAGGCCTTCGATCGCCTCGTAAAGAAGATTCAGGAGGCGCGCGAGTCACTCGACGCGTGGGCCGCAGTGCTGGCCCCCTATCAGAAAAAATACACGAATGAGCTCGTCCCCCTGCGCGCCACCTGCCGCACCCTGCGTATCGGCTTTGTCAAGCGCCTTGATGGGGCGCTTGAAGAGAGGGGCCTTACGCAGACCGAGCGACGCGCCGTCCAGATGCTGGTCGTGGAATGCACCGCCTCCTTGCTCGAAGAGGGTGACGACCCGGAATTGCGCGCCCTCTACAAACGCCGCGCGCGCGGCGACTACGAGGATCGCGCCGCGAGGGCGCGCAAGGCCGCGGCCTTCGGGGAGGACTGTGGGATCGACCCCGAGGCCCCGATTGAGGAGATCCTGCGCTGGGCCGCCGAACAGTTGGGCGAGGACGTCGGCGGGGACCATGGGCCGCCGACCCGGAATGCGCCATCGGCGGCCGAACACCATCGCATCCATGAATCGATCCGCGCCCTTTATCGCAAACTCGCAAGCGTCCTGCATCCCGACCGCGAGCCCGATCCGGATAAGCGTGACCACAAGACCGCGCTCATGCAAAGGGCCAATCATGCCTACGAAAACGATCGGCTCCTGCCGCTGCTCGAGTTACGTCGCGAGCTCGATCCCGGGCAAGGGGTATGGGCGGGTGAAGACGAACAGGCCGTGAAGCTTTATACCAAGGCGCTGCGACACGAGCTTGCAGCCCTCGAAGACGAGGTCATGGTCGCCGAGGCGGATTTCCGCATGCGTTTTGCCGTCGACCCGCTCGTGTCTCTGACCCCCCGCAATGCCCTGAAAATGCTGGCCGCCGAGATCAAAGAGACCCGCGCCATGGCCGACTCCCTGGAGATGGAACTCGCCGATGTTGCCGATCTCGCGTCCTTGAAGCGCTGGCTGCGTGTCCTGCGCGACGAGCTGTCCTAAAACCGACACCGGCACCGGGGACCGGTCGACGCCGGTCCTCAATCGTCGCTGCGCCCATCCGGTCGGCCGCCGGCATCGGGATCGGTGGGCATATCATGGGTATAGAACCGCACCCATCCCTGCTCATCGTTCGCGGCCCGTTCCTTGGCCGCATACATAGCGCGATCGGCCCGACTGATCAGGCGTTCGACATCGAGGGCGTCGAGCGGGAAGAACGCCACCCCGAGACTCACGCGGACAGCTATCTCGCGGGGATCCGCGTAAAAGGGACCATCGAGCGCGGCCTTAAGATGCGTGACGACGGGTGCGAGATCGGCCTTCTGGCGCAGCCCCTCGATCAGGAGCACAAACTCGTCGCCCCCTAAGCGGGCGACGCGGTCGGTACCACGCAGCGTACGCTCCAGACGCCTGGCGAGCGTCTTCAAGACCGCATCCCCGGCGGCGTGGCCGTAGCGGTCGTTGATGCCTTTGAAGTCATCAATATCGAGAAAGCCCACCACCAATAGCCGCCCCTCGCGCTCGGCGCGCGCTATCGCCCGCTGCAAGACCGGGTACAGGCCCTTGCGATTCAAAAGGCCCGTGAGCGGATCGTGCGTAGCGAGATTCTCCAGGAAGTCCGCGCGGCGCGCGGCCTCGATCTCCCAGCGCACCGCAAGGACCTGGACCTGACGGTAGGCATAACCGCTGAAAGTGAGCGCCACGATGAGGAAGATCAAGGGGATCTCGACCTGCCGGTGCCACCACTGTGCCACCCATAGCGCCCGCGGGACGTCTGCGAACGCCACCAAAGGATAGTCGGCGATGCGCACGAACACGCCGTAGCGATATTCGCGGTCGCTGCTGACCCAGCCGCTGAAGGCCCCTCGTGTCGCGTGCGGGTGCCGCTTCAAGATCTTGGTCAGGATACCGGTTTGCGACCGGTCGAGCAGGGCCGCAAGTTGGCCGTGCGGGACCGGAGTCCGGCCTTCGATATAATCATCGCTGCGCAGGATCCCGACTGCAAGCCCGGAGGGTAATGTCAGGCGCGCGAACAGGTCCTCGAAATTGCCAAAGCGGATGGGCGTGGTCACAAGAAAATGGGGCCGTCCTCCGGGTCCCATGACGGTGTCGCTAAAGCCAATCACCCAGTGATCGGCGAGCAGCCCGCGGATCGGCCTCTGAATATATAACCCAGGGTGCGCGAGCGCGCGCTCGAGACTCGGCCATACCTGCGCATCCTGCCGCAAATCCGGGAGCGGCCGCCCCGTGGGTACAGCCGTCGAGGCGATCACCTGCCCATCCGGCGCGATCAGCTCCGCGCTTGCGACCTCCGGCGAGACCTTCTGGTACTCGCTCAGCAAGCGACGCGCCCGGGCCGGGTGACGCAAGGGATGGATCGCCGCCAGGTGGTGGACGAGAAACCGCAGGCCGGAGGCCTCGCGATCGAGGTCGTCGTGCGTGGCGATAGCAATCAACGAGGTGGTAAGCATCAACCGGTCGACGCCGGTCTTTTCGTAGCGGCGCCAGGAATGCCACCCATAGAGGGCCGAAAACAACACGGTGGCCACCACCGCAAACCAGTACGCCGCCATCAGCGCATAGCGATACGGCATCGCCCTGAAGCGCTGGCGCCATGCGCTCCGCCATCCCTGCGAGGCCCCCTTGGGTCCACGCGGTCTGCCCATACGCCCCCACTTGTGTCCGTGACCAGGCCTCTTGCCTTAAGTCGCGGCTCCTCACAACGTCTCCCCCGTTTCCCAGCATAGACCAGAGAACAAGGCGCAGGGAGCCCGGGCCAGAAAATAGGCCCGCTAAGACGGGATCATGTGTCACTGGTACCATAACATCAGCCAACCCGTTACGCGTCGGGCGAGCGCCGCCCCCCCGGCGCGACGGGGTCCTGGCCGATTCCCGGCCGTCCCCGCCCCCAGTCCCCCTTTACGCCCAGCCACGATATCGTAAAATGGTTGGCCCGGCCGGCACAGGACGGTTTCGGCCCGTTTGCGAGAAAGGAGGGCCGCCCTTGGCGCCCAACAAGCCGAACGCCCATACCCCCACGAACATGGTCGCCATCACCTTCGCGGTCATGGCGAGCATCATCATGAACGTGCTCGACACGACGATCGTCAACGTCGCCCTCCCTCACATGCAGGGCGGTCTGCGCGCCAACGTCGACCAAGTGACCTGGATTCTGACAAGTTATATGCTGGCCATGGTCGTGGTGACGCCCATGACCGGCCTGCTCGTCGAACGCTTCGGACAGCGGCGCCTGATGATCGGCAGCGTCGCGGGCTTCGTGTTCGCGTCAGCCATGGCCGGTCAGTCCCACAGCATCGTGGAGATGGTGGTCTGGCGGTTCCTGCAGGGACTGCTCGGCGCGTCCATGGTGCCCGTGGGTCAGGCCATTCTGGTGGCGAGCTACCCGCCGGAACGCCGCGGCATGGCCATGGCCACGCTCGGCATGGGTATCATGCTCGGACCGGTCCTCGGTCCCATCCTCGGCGGCTATATCACCGACGACGCCTCGTGGCGCTGGTGTTTCTATGTCAACGTCCCGGTCGGCTTGACCGCTCTCTTTCTGCTCATCCGGCATGTCCCGGAGGGGGGCCAAAGCCCGCGTCCGCGGCCGATCGACTGGCAGGGGTTTTTGGCCATGGCCGTGGGTCTCGGCTGTACCCAGGCGGTTTTGAGCCTTGGCGATCAAGATGACTGGTTCAGTTCGCAAACCATAAGGACGCTGACGGTGGTGGCTGCCGCAAGCCTCGTGCTGTTCGTCTGGCGGTCACTCACGGTCGATCGGCCGATTGTCAATCTGCGACTTTTGAAAAACCGCGCGCTTGCGCTCGGCAGCATGGGGATAGGTCTGTTTGGCCTGGCGTTGTACGGCGTCATGGTGATCCTGCCGTTTTATCTCCAGGAGCACATGGGCTATGAGGCCAAAACCGCGGGGCTCGTCATGGCGCCCCAGGGCGTGGGGGCGATGATCTCGATGGGGCTCGCCGGCCGACTCCTGAGCCGCAACGTCAATCCGCGCGCGGTGGCGCTGGCCGGCATCGCGCTCGGGACCTTTGGCTCCTACCCGACCCTGTTCTACAACCTCCATATCGACATGGGCTGGGTGATCTGGCCAGGCTTCATTCGCGGGCTTGGGCTTGGCCTCATCTCCATCCCGCTTTTCACCATCGCCTTCTCCAGCCTCACGAGACAGGAAACCGCCGAGGGCTCGGGGATATTCAACCTCATGCGTAATCTAGGCGGGTCGGTGGGTATTGCGCTTGTCACCACGATCATAAGCGAATACACGCAGGTGGCATGGAATCAGATGGGCGGCCACATTACCCCCTATACACCTATGCTCGCCCTCGTACTCCACGGACATCCGGCCACGGCGGCCACGGCGCAAACCCTGGCCCTGATACTGGGCCGGCACGCCGCCATGCGCGGCATACTCGATGCCTTCGTATTCGTCTTCTGGGGATTTATCATCATGCTCCCGCTGGTACTGCTCATGGGTAACCCCAAGACACGCCATTCCGTGGAACTCGTGGTCGAATCCTAGGAAAGCGCCGGGACTGCGCGTTGCGCACACCCCAACCCATCGGCGCTCGCTCGGCGATGGCCGCCTTTCCGCTGCGGGCACTGCGCGCGCCCCATCAGAAAAAAGGACCCCGGGGCCCGGTCTTGCCGCGCCCCAGGGTCCTCGAACGTCTTACTTAACCTTGAGCAGCTTCAGGGTGGCCTCGTCAGCGGTACCCGTCATCTTCAGGCCATGTTTCTTTTGATAGACGCGCAGCGCCGTCTCGGTCTCCCGTCCCAGGATGCCGTCGACCTTGAGACGGGCGCCGGACTTATCGAGGGCCCTCTGGATCGCCTCAACGTGCGCATTGCCCACGACCTTGTGGGCTGCCACCTTATGCGTCACCGGCTTATGGCTCGCCATCTTCATGCCCGCCAAAGCGACGCCCGGGATTGCCACGGTAACGCCCAGCAACAGCGCCGTGACCCCAAGAAAGCCCTTGCGAACGGATATATTCATTATGTCCTCTTTATTCCTTCACGGTGAATCAAAAACGCCCTCCGATCGACAGCCGGACCCATCCGCGGGTAAAACCATCCCGGGTCGGTTTGCGGCCTCGAAGAGCGCGCGCGCAGTATAGATGAATCTGTTTCTCCAATACAATGGGCATTGTGGAATCTTTTCATCATGGCGCGCCTTTATGGGCCCGCATGCCGATCAAGGAACATAGTAACCGTTATCGGCATATCCATGTTTTTTCAGAACTTTTGCAAGAAAGGACATGCCCGATTCCAGAATATTCATGGGCTCCCTTATGCGTGTGAACACTATCGCCATGGACTAATGTCCCGCGGACAAACGGTGCAAAACGACAGACATAGCGCGTTCTTTCACCCGCTTAATCCCTTACAAATCCCGGCATTATTGGGGCATGGCCCCATGAACCTTGGGATCAGCCGAAACATTGGCAGGCGGCACCTGACGACTGCCGCCCGTGATGACGCAGTAACTTGGCACCGGCACGCCCGAGATGTGCCACGGCCGATATATCGGGGACGCCGCATGGACCCGGCATGCCGCTCGCGGTGCCAGGAATTCCTCCGGTATATGAGGTACTTGCAATATCAACAAGAACGGCATTCCGAATCCATCGCGTGCTGGATAGGGTCCATGACCCATGACCCCAAAAAGGCGGGGCCGGCGGTGGGATATGACGCGCAGGATCTCCGGGAATGGGCGCCGCGCGCATTGCCGGACATGAGGATTTCCACTGCCCCTTCAAGGGCTTGTCATGGGTGCGGGCGCTACCGGTGCCTCCGTGGCTTTAACACCATGGTTGCTAGCGGGCAAGGGGTTTGGTGAAATCGTGGAGAGACCGCAGGGGTTGCTGCTGCAAGCCCGCTTCGCGCGCCCCGGATCGATCATCGACTCCGGGACCTAGCACTTGGGACGCAAAGGCCAACACCGCCGGGCGGCCACTGGGCCTAGACGGTATCAGCGCATCGCACACAGAGGACACATACGGGCCATGGGCCCGCTTCATCGACGTTCGTCGCCGAACCCGCCCTGATCACCCCGCTGCCCCCGATCCCCGAAGTTACCCCGGTCGCCGAAATTCCCCCGGTTTCCGAAGTTGCCGCGATCGCCGAAATTCCCCCGGTTTCCGAAGTTGCCGCGATCGCCGCGCTCACCCTCGGGGACCCCATAAAAAAACGGAGCATAATAGTGCGGCTGATCCTCCTCCCCGTCCCCTTCCGGGTAGCGGCGCTCCTCATCGTAACGGCGCTGCTCCTCTTCGTGGTCGTCGGTCAAGTAGGGCGCGGCCGTTGTGCCGGAGCGCGCTACCCCATAGCCTCCTGATCGTGCGCCCGGTGTGACGCCGGCGACGACCGCCACTACGGTGCCGTCCAGGCGTGGCGCCAGCAGGCGCGACTGTGCGGCCACCGGCGCCAGCGCCAGAACACAGGCCGTGAGGACAACATAGCCCCCAAGATGTGCTCGTCGAACCATGAAACACCTCCTTGCGTGATCGGGCCTCCCGGTCTCGCGGCACACACCAGGGCCCTGGCCCTGGGTTATGGGTCGCGCCCGCCGCCCACGACGATCGCCGCGACCCCCTTTTAATGGTAGCCCAAAATCCGTGCCCCCCGCACAGCGGCCAAGCCCAGCCTTCGCGCGGGCCCTATCCGGGGCACTTGGCCCACGAGTTCCGAACCTGCCTAGGGATTATGGACCACGCCCCGACGGGATAGGCCTCCTATACGCATAAATCGACGCGCGTGCTGATGCATCAGATGGTCTCGCTGAATACCCGAGGCCCCATAGCGCCTCGAAGTCTGCGACCGGCGGCAGGCCGTTGAGAAGGGCGCCCTCACGGCGTTGGCCATGCCCATGATAAGGCCGCGCCCCATCTCGCTTGGCCATACCTTACGGATCCCAGCAACCGCAAACGGGCCGCCTGATGCGCCTATAAAATGGCGGCCCTCGGTCTTACGCCACTGCGAGAAATCGCGGACTACGATGCGCCGGCGGCGGACGGCGCAACCTGCCCCAAATAGGGGCCTGGGGCGCATCCCGCCATGGGGTTTCAGTACGCCCAAAGACCTTCGCCGAGCCGCAGTCATTGCGCCCATACAGGACGGCCGCGGCGGGCAGGGCGATCACCGCCGCGATATTCCCATGGCAATGTTCACGGCCCATACACGTTCCTGTAGTCACTCTATTCTCCGCCCTCGCCTGCCACAAGCGTCTGCGTCTGCGTCGCCCGCCAGCCCCAGGCCACCCCATCCTCTAGCATCAAACAATTCGCCACCCAGGGCCGATATCCGACAACGCGCCCGCATGAAGCGGGCGCGCGTAAGATCGCTGTCTTTACGGCCCGAATCCCCTGGGGGCCACACCGGCTTTTAATGGCAAATAGACGGCTCGGTCGCCACTGCCACCCCGGCAATCGCCGTCTTGCACATATCCTTGCAAGTGGTGTCCAGACTGCAGCACAAAGAGCAGATCGCGCCTTTGTTGTGCGGGCAGCAGGCCATGTCCTCCTTTTCGAACTCGAAGCCGCAGGCACTGCATGCCACCGTGTCGTGATGGGTGCCGGCATGATAGTGCGGGGCACGGGCGATGTAGTACTTGCCCTTGGTGAGGATCGCCAGGATCGGCGACATCACAAACGCGATGCCAAGCGCCAGGAAGGTCGAAAACGCCTGCGCCACAGGACCCAAGAGATCGAAGAACGCGGCGATCGAGACCACCGAGGCGATGATCATGGCCCCGAAACCGACGGGATTGAAGTTATAGAGGTGGGCGCGCTTGAACTCGATATATGATGGGCTGAGCTTTAGGATCGGCTTATTGATCACAAGGTCCGCGACCACGGCCCCGATCCAGGCGATAGCGACATTGGAGTAAAAACCCAACACCTTCAGGAGGAAGGAAAACACTCCCATCTCCATCAGCGTGAGCGAGATCCCGACATTCAAGAAGATCCATACGACGCGCCCCGGATGGGCATGCATGACGCGCGAGAAGAAGTTCGACCACGACAGCGAACCCGAATAGGCGTTGGTGACGTTGATCTTGATCTGCGAGAGGATCACGAAAAATGTCGCTAGGCCCAGCGCCACACCGCCCGTGGCGAACAGGTCATGGTAGCCATGCACATACATCTGGATCGGCTCATTGGCCTTGGCAAGCGCGGTGCCGTTATGAAAGGCGACCGATGTGAAGAACGACCCCATGAGCTGCTTGCTCGCGCCAAGCAATACCCAGCCGGGGCCGGCCAGGATTACCGCCAACCACCAGCGGCGCTTGGTCTTCTCGGTCTTCTCGGGCATGAAGCGCAGGTAATCGACCTGCTCGCCGATCTGGGCTATGAGCGACAACACTACGCCCGCGGCGGTGCCAAACAGCAAGGGATTGAAGCCCGCGCCGCTCGCCGAATGGCCGGCAAAATGCGTCCACTGCGCCACCGCCGCAGGGTCGCGGGTGAGCACGGCAAAAAGCGGCAGGATCATGAGCGTAAGCCACACCGGCTGTGTCCATACCTGAAGCTTAGATAACAACGTCATGCCAAACACCACGAGCGGGATGATCAAAAGCGAGGCCACGGCATAGCCGATGGGCAACGGCAGACCGAAGTACAAAGCGAAGGCCTGCGCCATGATCGAGCCTTCGAGGGCGAAAAATATGAACGTAAAAGAGGCATAGATGAGCGAGGTCAGGGTCGACCCGAGATAACCAAAACCTGCGCCGCGGGTGAGTAGATCCATGTCGATGTTGTACTTGGCGGAGTGATAGGCGATCGGGATACCGGTCAGGAAAATCACCAGCGCGGCCGCCAGGATAGCCCACACGGCATTGGTGAAGCCGTAGCCTATGGTGATCGACCCGCCGATCGCCTGGTCGGCGAGATAGGAGATGCCGCCCAGGGCGGCGGTGGCTACCGAATATTCGGACCAGCGCCGGAACGCGCGTGGGGCATAGCGCAGGGAATAGTCCTCGAGCATGGGGTTATTGACGAGTTTCCCGTAACGTCGCCGAGACGGTGTTAGCGAAGGATTGACGGTGGCCATGGTGGTCCTCTCAGGTGATGAAACGATCAATGACCCAGCATCCACGGCCGGCCGCGGGCGGCACCGGCTCGTGGCGTGGGGGTCTTGTGGGTACGGGCTATTGGCTCATGACGGCAGCGCTCCTCACGCGCCAACAGCGCGAGATCGGCGCGCGCAAGGTGTGCACCCGACGGTATGCGCGGCGATAGCTGCGCGCAGCGCGGGCACGGTCGTGGACGCTCGCGCGCGCCCATGGCCGCATACGCCTCGAAGGCCCCGCAGGCCGGACACTGGTAGTCGTAAAGGGGCATGCGTCTATCCTCAGGGTTTTGCCAGCGCGCCCACGCCCGTGACCTGCGGTCGCGGACCCGAGGCCTCGGGCTTGATGTCGAAATCGAAGATCTCGGTGGGCAGCCACAAGGTCGCGCAGGCATTGGGGATGTCGACGATGCCGCTTATGTGCCCCTCCACCGGAGCAGTCCCGAGGATCGCGTAGGCCTGCTCGCCCGAGTACCCGAAATTCTTCAAGTATTCGATGGCGTTGAGACATGCCCGGCGGTAGGCCACATGCGCGTCGAGATAATGC
Source organism: Acidiferrobacter sp. (assembly GCF_054609335.1). Classification (NCBI taxonomy): domain Bacteria; kingdom Pseudomonadati; phylum Pseudomonadota; class Gammaproteobacteria; order Acidiferrobacterales; family Acidiferrobacteraceae; genus Acidiferrobacter; species Acidiferrobacter sp. The sequence continues at coordinate 10,083 of NZ_JBTRWP010000055.1, forward strand.
TGACCGCCCCCTTCGTCGACCGATATGCCCTCGAAGATGAGGTAGTCGCGATAGCGCGGTTCGAGCGGGCTTGGTTTGAAGATCGGACTGGTCACGGCATACTTCTTCATGCCGTCTTTGATGAGCCCCACGCGCAGATCGAGATAGCCCGCCATCTCGATCGCCCCGCAGAATGTGATCTCGCCGTCGCCCTGTGAGAAATGGATGTCGCCCATGGACAGCCCCGCGCCCGGCACATACACGGGGAAGTACACCTTCGATCCCTTGGTAAGATTTTTGATGTCGCAGTTGCCGCCGTGCTCGCGTGGCGGGATCGTGCGTGCCGCCTCAGCGGCTGCCTTCTTGGCGGCCTCAGGCGCCATGCGCCCCATGAGCGCCGACTGTGCAAGCGGCAGGAGCGCAAGCGGCGGCACGCGTTCCGGATCCTTGGCCACGAGCGCGGCCTCGCGCGTATTCCAGGTCTTCAAAAGCTCCGGCGAAGGCAGGCAGCCAATCAACCCCGGGTGCATGATGCCGGCGAACTCCACGCCCGGAATGTGCCGCGAACGGGTATAGATGCCATTGAAGTCCCAGCAGGCCTTGCGCGCCTCGGGGTAGTGATCCACCAGGAAACCCCCGCCATTCTCGCGCGCGAAAAGCCCGGTAAAACCCCACGCCGACCCCTGGATCACGCCCACATCCAGGATATCGACCACGAGCAGATCGCCTGGCTCGGCGCCGTCGACGGCGATCGGCCCACTCAGATAGTGGACACGCGTGAGATCGACGTCGCGGACGTCGCGGGCGTGATCGTTGTTGCCGATCTGACCGCCCGTCCAGTCAAGGCATTCGACACGAAAGCTGTCGCCGGGCTTGACCTTGGCGACCATTGGCAGGTCGGGATGCCAACGATTATGGATCACGCCATCCTGGTCGTGGGGCGCGCGGGTCAGGTCGACGGAGATCAGGGTCTCAATCATAGTGTTCCTCCGGGTATGGGGTCTTGTCGGGATCATTGAATGACAATGGGCCGAGTACCGAAATACGTTGGATGACGTACGACACAGCCTGGTGCACGCGCACCAAAAGGGAGCCATCCTAAGGGCCCGGGCGGCGCCCATTGGGGGCATTGCTGCGCCCAGACGAGCTGGCACGAGGCGTGCTAGGGATCAGCGGACACGGGCCTTCCGGCCGGCGCTCACGCCTTCGGGCGAGCCGCCTCGCTTTGCTTCGAGAGGATATGTATGGACCAGGGCATCCCACTGCGCCTCGTCAAGACCCGCCGCGACTACAACACCTGGGCGGCCAACGAGACCCTCGAGGACTACGCGCTGCGCTATGCCCCGGCGACCTTCCGCAAATGGTCGGCCTTCGCGGTAGGCAATACCGCCTTCGGCGCCGTCTCGTTTCTGGTGCTCGAGGCCATAGGCGGGGCGCTCGTCATCCACTACGGCTTCGTGAACGCCCTGTGGGCGATCCTCACAAGTGGCCTCCTGATCTTTCTGACCGGGCTGCCCATCGCCTATTACTGCGCCCGCTATAATGTCGACATCGACCTTTTGACCCGCGGCGCCGGCTTTGGCTACCTCGGCTCGACGGTTACTTCGCTCATCTACGCCTCGTTTACGTTCATCTTCTTTGCGCTCGAGGCAAGCATCATGGCGTTCGCGCTACGTATGGCGTTCGACCTGCCTTTCACCTACGCGGCGGTGGTCAGCGCACTTTTTGTCATCCCCTTTGTGACCCACGGCATCAGCGCCATAAGTCGGCTGCAGGCCTACACCCAGCCCGCGTGGCTGATCTTGATGGCGATCCCCCTGATCTTTGTGCTGCACGATACACACATACTCGCGGCCTTCACGCACTATGGTGGCCGCGCCCACGCCGAGAAATTTACGCCGCTCCTGTTCGGGGCCGGCGTGAGCGTATGCCTGTCGCTCATGGCCCAGATCGGCGAGCAGGCTGACTATCTACGCTTCATGCCGGCGCCGCGGCCTGGCCGGCGGCGCGCCTGGTGGACGACCGTGGTGACCACGGGTGCCGGGTGGATCGTGCCCGGCGTACTCAAGCAATTGGCCGGCGCGCTACTCGCGTTCTGGCTCATCCACCGCGGCGTCGATCCGGCCACAGCCGATCGACCCACCGCCATGTATCTCAGCGCCTACCGCGCGGCCTTCGGCCCAGGGGCGCTGGCGCTCGCCGCGACCGTCATGTTCGTGATCCTGTCGCAGCTCAAAATCAACGTTACCAACGCCTATGCCGGATCGCTCGCGTGGTCGAACTTCTTCTCGCGCCTGACCCATACCCATCCCGGACGCGTGGTGTGGCTCATCTTCAATGTCCTGATCGCGCTCCTGCTCATGGAGCTGCGCGTATTCGCGGCCCTGGTCCATGTGCTCGACCTGTTCGCGGGCTTCGTGGCCGCCTGGATCGGGGCGCTGGTCGCAGACCTCGTCGTCAATAAGCCGCTTGGCTTGAGTCCTGCGGGGATCGAGTTCCGCCGCGCCTATCTCTACGACATCAACCCGGTGGGTGTGGGGGCGACCGTGGGCGGCGCACTTTTGGGTCTCGCGGCCTACAGCGGGGCATGGGGGGCGCTCGCCGCCGCATTCTCGCCGGCGGTGGCACTGACCGCGGCGTTCGTGCTGTCGCCTGCCATCAGTGCCGCCACCGGTGGCCGCTACTATCGTGCTCGGCCGGCGCAGGCGGCCGCTGGCGTGTGTGTGCTGTGTGAGACGTCATTTGCCCCCGAGGACATGGCCGCGTGCCCCTCCTATGAAGGCGCGATCTGTTCGCTATGCTGCACGCTTGAATCGCGCTGCCATGACGCCTGCAAGCCTCGCGGACACGCCCGCAAACAGCTGGCAGCGTGGCTTGCGCCCCTCTTTCCGGGGATCACCGCCGATGGGTTCGGCTCGCGGCTTGCCCATTTTTTGGTGGCGTTTACAGGCGCGCTTTTTGTGGCGGCTGCCATCCTTGGCACACTCTACTACCAAGGGCAGCTGTCGGCCGTGGCCTTGCAGCCAGCCCTCGCGGCGTTCGCCGTCAAGGCCTTCGCGGCGTTCGCCGTGGCCTTGGGGCTTGGATCGTGGTGGTGGGTATTGACCCTCGAGGGCCGCCAACGCGCCGAAGACGAGAGTCAACGCCACAACGCCCTGCTCGAGCAGGAGATCGCCCAACACGCCGCCACCCATGAGCGCCTCAAGGCCGCCTACCGCGCCCTGGATGATGCCAATCGCGCCAAGCAGCGCTTCATATCCCACATGAGCCACGAACTGCGCACGCCCCTGAACAGCCTGCTTGGCTATATCGAGATCCTCCGGCAACACCCTGGGCTCATGCCCCCCGAGCAGCGCGCGCTCGCGATCATGCACGGCAGCGGCATGCACCTGCGCCAACTGATCGAGGACATCCTCGATGTGGCACGCATCGAGTCAGGGCGCGTGACCCTAGAGCGCCATGACGTGGCCATCGCGGACCTGCTGAGCAGCGCGCTGGATACCTTCCGTGCCGAGGCCGATCGTCGCGGGCTCACCCTCACCCTCGCCCTCGACGGACCCCTGCCGGCTGTGATCCACGGCGATGAACGGCGCTTGCGCCAGATCCTCTTCAATCTCATCGCCAATGCCCTGAAGTTCACCACTGCGGGCGGTGTGACGGTCCGCGCCTGCTATCGTCATCAGCTGCTGCATCTGGCCGTTACCGACACCGGGCCCGGGCTTCCCGCTGAGGCCATGGACGCCATCTTCCAGCCATTCTTTCGTGGACCGGGTGCCACGACAGGCCCAGGAGGCTGCGGGCTTGGGCTTACCATCACTAAGATGCTGGTGGAAATGATGGGTGGCGACATCCATGTGGAGAGTAGCGCACACGGCGTGACCTTCCGGGTACGCCTCTATGGCCCTTCACGTCCGACACCTGCGGGCATGAGCGTCGCGCGTGCAACCCTTAAGTCCGCCACGGCCGTGGCGCCCTCGACCGCCACACCCTCCCCCGATCCGGCGCCGGTGGTGGCACCGGACCCCCGCGATGTGGCGACCCTCATGGAGCAGGCGCGCCAGGGCTACGTCAAGGGCGTCACCGGACATCTCGAGGCGCTCGTCGCGCGCGATCCCCGCTACCAGCCGTTCGCTGACCATCTACTGGCACTCGCCGGCGACTTTCGTATGCGCGAGATCACCACCTACCTGGAGACTCTCATCCATGACGTCCCCTGATGCCACCGTCCTGGTCGTCGACGACCACGTCCCGAACCTCGCGTTTCTCACCGATGCCCTGTCGGCCGCCGGCTACCGCGTGCTGGTGGCCATGGATGGCCAGGAGGCCCTCGACCGGCTCGCGCTGACGCGCCCCGACCTCATCTTGCTCGACGCCCTGATGCCGGTGTTAGACGGGTTCGAGACCTGCCGGCGCTTGAAGGCCACACCCGCCTACGAATCCATTCCGGTGATCTTCATGACCGCGCTCGGCGAACCCGAACAGATCGTCCAGGGACTGAGTCTCGGCGCGGTCGACTATGTCACCAAGCCCGCCCACCCGGACGTCGTGAAGGCGCGCATCGCCGCGCACCTCGGAGCGTCGCGCTCACTGGCATTGGCACGCGAGGCGCTCGTGCGTTGCGGCCAGCTGCCGATCGCAGTCGACCCGCATGGCGGCACCCTGGTGTGCGCCACGTCTGAGGCGCGCGCGTGGCTTGCCGCCTACGGCATCACAGGCCCTGACCTCGCCGGCTGGCTCGCCACCCTTGGCGAATCAGGCATCCCCGCGACCCCGCTCATGCGCCGCCGAGGGGACCGCGCGCTTTATGTGAGTTGGCTTGGGCGCAGCGGCCATGCCGCCCTGCTGCTCATGCGCGAGGAGGACCCCGCGCACGCGCAGCAGGTCTTGGCGCGAGACTTCGCGTTGAGTGATCGCGAAGCCGAGGTGCTCGTATGGGTCGCCTACGGCAAGACCAATGCCGACATCGCCGACATCCTCGGCATGTCCCCACGGACCGTGAACAAGCATCTCGAGCATATCTTTCTAAAGATGGGGGTCGAGACCCGGGGCGCGGCCACCGCGCTCGCCCTGCGCCGCCCGCTCGGGGCACCGGTGGCCGCCGGGTCGCGGCCGACGTGACGGCACAAAGCGGCGCAGCGCCCAGTGGTCTGCGACGCTGGATGGCATGACGCGTACCCCGGCGCCGATATCTTCCGGCGACCGACGGCCGGTAAACGGTCATGTCCGCATTAAGGCGACGGAGCACAAATCCGTCGGATCGATGTATAATGACCGGTTCCCGGTCCGCAGTCCCGGGCGCGGTGGGCTTATCCCTCTCGCATCGTCATGTCATCTTCCAAGGATCGTTTACATGCATACAGGTACTACGCTTACCCAATTCATCATTGAAGAGCAACGCCGGGTGGTAGGCGCGACCGGTGATTTCACATCACTCTTGAACGACATCGTGACTGCCATCAAGGTCATTTCGAACACTGTCAACAAGGGTGATCTCATGGGGGTCTTGGGCTCCGCCGGCAGCGAAAACATCCAGGGCGAAACCCAGAAGAAGCTCGATGTCATCACCAACGACGTTATGCTGCGCTCGAATGAATGGGCCGGACATCTCGCGGCCATGGCCTCGGAGGAGATGGAAGACATCTTTCTGATACCAAGCCAGTTCCCACGCGGCAAGTATCTCCTAGTCTTCGACCCCTTGGACGGCTCTTCGAATATCGACGTCAATATATCGGTCGGAACCATCTTCTCGATCCTGCGCTGCCCGGAAGGTGTAAGCGAACCCACTGCCGCCCACTTCCTGCAGCCGGGCACAAAGCAGGTGGCGGCAGGCTACGCCCTCTACGGGCCCTCGACCATGATCATGCTCACCACAGGCCAGGGGGTGAACGGTTTTACTCTCGATCGCGACGTCGGCGAATTTCTGCTCACGCACCGGGATGTGCGCATCACGCCCGACACCCATGAGTTTGCCATCAACGCCTCCAACGAGCGGTTCTGGGAAGAGCCGGTCCAGCGCTATGTCCAGGAATGCCTACAGGGCAAGGAAGGGCCGCGCGGTGAGAACTTCAACATGCGCTGGGTGGCCTCCATGGTCGCCGAGGTGCACCGCATCCTGATCCGCGGGGGGATATTCATGTATCCGAAGGACACCAAGGACCCGAAGAAGGCCGGCAAGCTGCGCCTCATGTATGAAGCGAATCCCATGTCGTTCATCGTCGAGCAGGCCGGAGGCTTAAGCTCCACCGGTCGCGAGCGCATCATGGATATCCAACCAAGCGGACTGCATCAGCGCGTCCCGGTCATCCTAGGCTCGCGCAACGAGGTCGAACGCATCGTTTCCTACCACAAGTCCTAGGACGGCCAGGGCCGCCGGAGACCCGGGAGCGCGTGTGTCCGGGGCGATTCGGCGGCCCATCACACCAAGTAGTCCGCAAAAACAGTAAGCGGACTCCGTCCGGCCATCAGGCACGACGAATACAGGCCCTCGTCCCGGCACCATTATCGATCGAAGTCACGTGCTCCGGGCCTGACCCCCAGGCCACGGTCGAGACGTTCAAGACCATGCCGATGGGCGATGTCCAGATCCCCACGACCGATGGCCGCACCCTGCCCTTGTCGCGCACGATACCCCCCGAACCCGAGCATCGCCTGCTTCCCGGCGCGTTCCGGTTGCGCCTGCCCGTGCCGCCGCCCAAGATTACCCCACGCGTTTCCCCAGCGGTCGCCGTGACCGCGATGTAGCGGAAACCTTTTAGGACCCAAGTCTTAAAATACAACAACTTAATACGATCAGCCCGTAAATAATCGGCCAACCCGTCTTGAGTCAGTTGAAGCTTTGAGTTAGGAGCGGGGCGGTTATCAGGCCCACCCAAAAAAGATTGCTGGACACGAGGATGACGGTGCTTTAGTATTCCCTTCATGT
>NZ_JBTRWP010000056.1:5000-16895 GCF_054609335.1 Acidiferrobacter sp.
GCGCCACATCGTCTGCCGACAGTGGCGGACGGGTGGTGTTCTTGCCCGTCGGATCGCCGATGCGGCCTGTGAAGTCGCCGATCAGAAACAATACCGTGTGCCCGAGGTCCTGAAATTGGCGCAGTTTGCGCAACAACACCGTATGGCCCAGATGGAGGTCCGGGGCGGTCGGATCGAAACCCGCCTTGATGCGCAACGGCCGGCCGAGCGCGAGCTTGTCACGCAACTCCGTCTCCGAGACGATATCGGCCACCCCTGCGCGGATGACGGAAAGGGCGTTTTCTAAGGCTAGCTTCACGACAACTACCTCCTTCGGAAGCGCCAAGGGTACCATAGCGGCCAGAACGGGCAGGAGGAGGGTCATGCCACACCACTATATCGGGCTCATGTCGGGCACGAGCGCAGACGGAGTCGATGCGGTGTGCGTCCGCTTCACAGCGGAAGCGCCCTCGGTCCTGCTCGCCGCGCACCATTATGAACCCTACCCCGAATCCTTGAGACAGCGCCTGCTTGCGCTCATGGTGCCAGGCGCAGATGAGATCGACCGCATGGGCGCCCTCGAAGGGGAGTTAGCGGAAATCTTCGCGGCCGCCAGCACCGAGGCCCGGCGCGCCGCGGGTCTCACCCTCGCCGAAGTGGCTGCCATTGGCTCGCACGGCCAAACGGTACGGCATAGGCCCTCGGGGCCTCACGCCTTCACCTTGCAGATCGGCGATCCGGCGCGCATAGCCGAGCGCACCGGCATCACGACCGTCTCGGACTTCCGGCGACGGGACATGGCGGCCGGCGGTCAGGGTGCCCCGCTGGTGCCGGCCTTCCACCAGTGGTTATTTGGTCACGCCACCCAGACGCGCGCCATCGTGAACGTGGGCGGGATCGCCAATATCACGGTGATTCCCGCCACCCACACAACGAGCCCGGTGCGGGGCTTCGATACGGGTCCCGGAAATGCCTTGCTCGACGCCTGGGCGCACCAACACACGGGCAAACCCCAGGACACAGACGGCCTGCTGGCCGCACGCGGCCGCATGGATCCGGGCTTGCTTGCGCTCCTGAAAGACGACCCCTACTTCGCGGCCCCGCCCCCCAAAAGTACCGGCCGCGAGTACTTCACGCCACAGTGGCTCGCCACGCGCCTCCAACACCTCGGCCGCGACCTCGATGTCGCCTCGGTCCAGGCCACACTCGTGCGCCTCACCGCCGAGACGATTGCCGAGGCCCTAATACCGCTGCAGCCCGAAGAGGTCTTCGTCTGCGGAGGCGGCACCGCCAACCCGGTACTCATGGCGGCGATCGCCGGGCGCCTCACAGTCCCCGTTCACACCACCGCGCGCCTGGGGCTCGACCCGCAGCTCGTGGAGCCCGCCGCCTTCGCGTGGCTTGCGCGTGAGACCCTGTCCGGACGCCCGGGCAATCTGCCATCGGTCACAGGGGCCCACCACCCGGTGATACTGGGCGCCATCTATCCCGCGTGACGGGCCCTGAAACGCGAAAGCCCCTCGCTTTTGAGGGGCTTTCGGGGACCAGAAGTTCTGGATCCGGGCGTGCGTCAGACCGAAAAGGACGACCCGCACCCACAGGTACTCTTGGCTTGCGGGTTCTTGATCACGAACTGCGCACCGTCCAGCCCCTCCTGATAATCGATCTCGGCCCCAGCCAGATACTGGAAGCTCATGGGATCGACGAGCAAGGTGACGCCTTCTTTGTCGATGCGCGCATCGTCCTCGTTTGCATTCTCGTCAAAGGTAAACCCGTATTGGAAACCCGAGCAACCTCCCCCCGAAACGAAAACCCGCAGCATCAAGGCCGGATTATTCTCCTCGGTGATCAACTCTTTGACCTTCTGGGCCGCGCTATCGGTAAAGTTCAAAGGGCTCGGCATCTCGGTGGCAACGGCTTCATTCATACTCATAAATCCTCGCGATTTCCCTGGCGGCCATTATCCGCCCCCAGACGCCTAGCGGTCAAATAACCCTAGGATATGACGGGATCGGAACCGCCTATGGCCTTCAGTTTGGGTGTACCCTTCTCGGCCTCGTGGATCAACCCACCATTCACGGTGGCGCCCAGCGCCATCTCCAGGCTCTTGTAGGTCATATCCCCCGTAATCTCCGCCTTGGCCTGCAACTCCACGCATTCCGAGGAATAGACGTTCCCCTTGATCGTGCCATTGATAATGAGGTGAGGGACACGGATGCTTCCTACCACCTCGCCGCGCTCGCTCAGGATCAGCGTGCTGCCCTCACCTTGCGCGGTAATGTCGCCATGCACCTTGCCATCAACACGCAGCCCCCCCGAGAACACGAGATTGCCCGTAATTTGCGTCTGTTCGCCGATCAAGGTGTCTATGGTGTTGCACGGCTTCTCTGCCGACTTCTTTCCCATTTTCTCTAGCATGCTGCGTATCCTCACTTGCGGGGGGCCGGGGGCGTGGAGGCCGGCCACGGGTAGGTCTGCGTAATAACATGGCCGCCCGATGTCAGCTGCACCACGACCCGTTGCGGAACGATGTTCGCGGGCAGGACTAAGCGCCCCCGAACCTCATCGAAGTATTTAAAGTGGACGGCCTGGGGCGTGTCAACAAGGCCCGCCGCGGGCGTATCCGACGAATGGCCGGGGGTATGGCCCTGAACGGTCAGGCGCACGCGGGCATAAGTCCAGCGATCGGGGGCAAACGGCTGCACCAAGAGCAGGTGATAGTACCAGCCGCGTGCCTCGCGAATGATTCGGAAGCGCTGGATGGCCACCCTCTTGGCGCGCTTCGAGGCGCCGAGGATAGTCTGATAGAACCCCAGCCGCTCCTGCAGGTGCATAAGCTGCTCGTCGCTCTTCTTCAAGGCCGACGACAAGGACGAGTACGCCACATCACCGGATTGAAGCATGCGCTTACTCATCGCAAGGTCCGCGGAAAGCTTCCTCACCTTTTGCTGCAAGTGGGCTATCCGCTGCTTGGCCACGGCCTGCTCATGGGCGGCGCGGCCCGCATAGAAACCGGCCACCGACTCGCCGCGCCAGAAGAGCCCCGCCCCGCCTAGGACCACCGACACGGCGCCGGCGGCGATCAATCCATAACGCACAGCGGGTGAGACACGCCGTCTTACAACGAGATCACCGGTATGCTTTACCACAACACCTCCGCAGAAACTCTGGGGAGTATAGCGACTAACGCGGGCGCGACAATGTCAGGGGGAAAGCGCGATGTCGTCCAGACCCTCGGTCTCCGGAAAACCGCACATGAGATTCAGGTTCTGCACAGCCTGACCGCTCGCGCCCTTGGTGAGGTTGTCGATGGCGCTCAAAACGACGACCTTGTCCGTGCCCTTGGGGCGATGGACGGCGATACGGCAGAGGTTGGTACCACGCACCGTGCGGGTATCCGGGTGTCCGCCCGCCGGTAGAACATCGACAAAGGGCTCATCGCGATAGCGCGCCTCGTAGAGCGCCTGGACGTCGACCGACGGATCCTTCAGCCGCGCGTAGAGCGTGGCATGAATACCGCGGATCATGGGGACCAGGTGCGGTACGAACACGAACTCGACCGGCGCGCCCGCCATCTGCGCAAGCCCCTGGGCGATCTCAGGCTGGTGGCGATGACCGCCCATAGCGTAGGCCCGCACCGACTCGGAGGCCTCGGCAAGCAACATGGGGACATGGGCACCGCGCCCCGCCCCGCTCGTGCCGGACACAGCCGAGGCCATGAGCGACGACAGGTCCACCAGACCGCTCTCGACAAGTGGCAGAAAGCCTAACTGCACGGCGGTCGGATAGCAGCCGGGATTGGCGACCAGCCGCGCCCGGGCGATCGCCGCACGGTTGCGTTCCGGCAGACCGTATGCGGCCTCGGCCACGAGCTCCGGACAGGCGTGCTTCATGCCATACCATTGCTCCCAAAGCGCGACATCCCGAATCCGGAAGTCAGCGGCGACATCGATAAGACGCAGACCCTCGGCAAGCAGTCGCGGGGCATGGGTCATGGCCACACCATTGGGGGTTGCGCTCATCACCACGTCGCAACCGGCAAAGACGCCCGCGCCCTCCGGATCGGAAAACATCAGATCACAACGACCCCGCAGGCTCGGGAAGAGGCTCGCCACGCTACGGCCCGCCTCGGCACGCGAGGTGATCGCCGTCACCGTCACACGCGGGTGGCGAATCAAGAGACGCAAGAGCTCCGAAGCCGTGTAGCCCGTGCCGCCGATTATCCCGACCTTGACCATAAGAACCCCCGATTAAGGGCCGCCATTGTAGCAGAGCACCATAAAAAACGGGGCCCGCAGGCCCCGTCATGTCACATCTTACCCGTTACGACTTAGAACACCTTGCGCATGCCGATCGAGAACACACTCTGGGTGCCATTGTTCGCACCGGTGGCGGCCGGCACATTGGCGTTGACGCCCGTGATGTGCGTCTGCCGGTAACCGCCGTAGAGGCTGAAGCCCTTCTTGAAGTTGTAGAAGGCCCCGACCGCCACGTAGCTCACCTTGATGTCGGCACCCGCGTAGAACTTGTTGCGGGTTTCGCCCACCTGCACCACCGGCGCCCAATGCCCGACCGCACCATCGACACCCACGAAGACGTCGCGGGTCGGATTGGCCTCGCCCGAGGTCTGGAGGTTCTCCGCCTGACCCATGACCGCCACCGGACCGAAGTTGTACTTCACACCAAACTTGGTGTTGTTCTGGATGACACCGGGTCCTGCATTACCTGCGGGTTCAACATACGTCAGACCGTTGCCCACACCCACCGGGGTCGCGTAGGGCTTGAAGGTCTGGGCACCGGCCGGGACCCCGGCATGGTCGCGGGCCACAAACACGCTCCAGCCCATGGCCTTCCACTGCAGGGCGCCCGCGTAGTCGCCGTGCTGGGCGGTCAGCGTTTGTACGCTGTTACTCCCGTTCACACCGGCATTCTCGGGGCTATAGGCCAAGGCCACATGGAAGCCGGCAAAGTTCGGGGACTGGTAGAGGATGGAGTTCGTCATGAAGCCGTTCTGGCCGAACACGCCGGCGGCCATACCGCCGTTGCCGCGCGCCTGCAGATCGGTGGTGACGAAGGCATCCCACATGACGCCGCCCGTGTACTTATAAGGGCTTGCGATGTTGCCGACCTCGAGGGAGCCGAAGCCGCCCTTCAGGCCGACATACTTCTCACCCGCGTCAGTAGCATTAGGCGCATACGGCGAGCTGTCAAACCCGCTCTGCCCCATGGTGTTGACCTTCATCATGTAATAAGCCATGCCGGTCAGGCCGTAGCCCAGCTTCTGGCTGGCCTCTACCCACAGGCGGCCACGACCGTTGTCGAGCATGTTGGTGCCTTGGCTTTGCACCACACCATTGCTCGAGTCCTTCCAATAACCGATTTCCCCCTGCGCCATACCCCCGACCTTGACGCCGGCCATGGCGGCCACGGGCAGCACGACCAAGGCCGCGCTCACGGCAGCCGTCAGCACCTTGCACTTCATCTTAGTATTTCCTCCTCACCGAACAGGATGTTTGTTTTGAGTAACAACTAGACGCTGCAACGTCTATGCTGATGAGGTATAGCAAGCGGCCTAGGCAAATGCAACACAGAAGAGCTCGCTTAGGATCAAGGCGGGCACGGGGTGATGGCATGACAGGTACACGAGCCGGAATGCGCGGCCTTCGCGCCGTCGGAGCGACGGGGACCGACCAAGGCTTAGGCGGTGTTCGCGGACAGGCGGCGCTATCGCGGCCTGCAGGGGATACGAAAGGTGAGTCGTGAGCACCCCGCCCCCTCCCCCCACCGACTCAGCGCCCCACGCAGTCAGTCGTCTGTGGGCGTTTTTCGTGCTGGGCATCTTGATTACGACCTTCGCCTTCGCCGTCGCGTCATGGCGCGGACTCGAGCAAGCGACCCGCCATAGGCTTGCGATCATAGCCGCGGCCATCGGTCGGGTCGAGGAGTCCTACCTCACCCACATAGCCAGCGACATGCAGCGCCTACAAACGACCCTGCGCCAGGTGCCGCCCGCACCGCGCGCTCGCCTGCTGCGCGATTATGTGGCCGACCATCCCAAGGACGTCGATGCGGCGATCCTCAATGCCCGCGACCATATCCTGGCCGCCGCCTCTCCGCTTGAGATCACGACCGCGAATCTGCAGCACACGCTCCTCGCCGTGACCTCTCTCTGCCTCTCGCGCCACCATCTGTGTTTCTCGCCGCCCTTCGCGACGCCCCATGGTCGGCGCGTACTGTTCGCGCAGTCCTACTCATCGCACGACACCCTGATCCTGGAGCGCCCGCTGTCCTCGTGGCCACGGCTGCGCGGGCTCGTAGACAAACTGCCCCCGCACTTCCATATCTTCATCGTCAACCGCGGGGGGGGTGCTCGAATACCGGCTTCCCGACCTGGCAGATACCCGATACGGGAAGCTGCGCCACGGCCCTCTCATGCAGGCGCTGCGCCAAGCGCGCCGCCAGGGCCATGGGGAATTCTCCGGGCAAACACTGACGGGCTGGCGCCTCGGGGCCTACCAATCTACTCACTATGGTCTCGTGGCCGGCGTGAGCCTGCCCATGAAGAACCTGATCGAGATTTTCGTGCATAGGCTCGAGGTGCCGCTGGCACTGATATTCGCCCTGTTGGTGAGCGCGACCTTCTACTATCGGTCGTCTCGACGCGAAATAGCGCACACCGAGGCGATGCAGGAACACGCCGAGGCCCAAATTCAGAGGGAGCGCCTATTTGCCGAGCAACAGCGTGATTTTTACCTGGCCTTGAGCGAACTGAACCAATTCATCGTCCGCCACCCCGACCCGGACCAACTGTTCGCGGAGACCTGTCGGATCATCATCGCCTACACCGGACTGCTCTTCGCCTGGATCGGTCGGGTCGAAGCCTCCGGCGACATACACGTGCTGGCCTTCAGCGAGAAACGCCCGCTCGGGATCGACTGGCTACACTGCCTCTTCACGGCCGACCCCAGCCGCCCCGAGGGCCAGGGCTCCGCTGGCCGCGCAGTGCGCAGCGGACACATAGAAATCACCGATGACCTAACCCACGATGCGCGCTTTACGCCGTGGCATGCCATGCATAAGGCCGCTGGCACGCAATCGGCAGCCGCGCTCCCGATCCGGACCAAGAAGGGGATCGTGGCGATCCTGGCCCTGGGATCCGAGCAATTGAGCCTCTTCTCCCCGCCGCTCGTGAGCCTCCTCGAGGGCCTGACCCAGGATCTCGCGTTCTCGCTTGAGGATACCGAGCGCGAGCAACAGCTCATCCACCAAGCGCGGCACGATGCCCTCACAGGGCTCGATAATCGCGCCCAGTTCCGACAGAAACTCGAAGAGGCTTTGGCGCGGCCCCCGCAACAGCAAAGCGGCTTCGCCATCGCCATGCTGGACCTCGACGGCTTCAAGGGCATCAACGACCAATTCGGCCACATCGTGGGCGATGAACTCTTGCGCCGCATTGCCGAACGCATCCGGACCACCCTCCCTCCGGGCACGACCACAGCGCGCCTTGGGGGTGATGAATTCGGGCTCATCTTGTCGCCCATCGACGCCCCCGCCGACGTGATGTCGGCCCTGGATGCGATGCGCATGGCGCTCGAGGACCCGTTTGTCGCCGTCGGACACGAGCAACTGACCGTTGCGGCAAGCTGCGGGGTAAGCCTGTTCCCGTCCGACGGGACTCAGGCCGATGACCTTATAAGGCGGGCCGATCTCGCCTTGTACGAGGCCAAGCGCCTGGGAAAAAACGTGCACCGTTTCTTCACGCCCGCCCTCGAAGAGCGCCTTCTAAATCAGCACAAGGTCCAATTTGAGTTTGCCACGGCCTTACGGGATCGCGTTCTCGCGCTCCACTTCCAACCCCAGGTTGAAATCGCCACCGGGCGCCTGCGCAGTTTCGAAGCCCTGCTGCGCTGGCCGCGACCCGACGGACGACTCTGGGCCCCGGGCGAATACTTTCCAGTCATCGAGCAGGACGCCGAACTCATGCGCCGGCTCGATCTCTTCGTGGTGGAGCAGGCCTGCCATGCAATTCTTTATCTCGCGGAACAGGGGATCAAGGTGCCGGTCGCGGTCAATATCCACAGCCGCCACCTCCTGCACCCGGATTTCCTGAAAGACCTCCAATCCGCGATGACGGGAGGCCCCGAAGTCCGCCATTTGCTTGAAATCGAGATCACCGAAACGAGTGAGCTTTCCGATCTTGCGCACGCCGGCGCCATCTTGGAAGAGTGCCGCGCGCTTGGCATCGCCGTCGCCCTGGACGACTTCGGCACCGGCTACGCCTCACTCACATACCTGCAACAATTACCCTGCGACATCCTGAAGATCGACAAGACCTTCGTGGGCGACATGGGCGAGGACCCGCGGGATTTCGCGATCGTGAGCGGTATATTGACGGCCGCCCGCGTTCTGCATTTGGTGACGGTCGCCGAAGGTGTCGAGGAGCTGGAGCAAGGCTTGCTCTTACGCGATCTCGGCTGCCAGTTCGCCCAAGGCTATGTCATCAGTCGGCCCCTCCCCTTGAATGCCGTCGCCCCTTGGGCGCGTGGCTGGCGGGCCCCCGATCTCTGGACCCAAACCGCGCCCGGCACGACCACGGCGACAAACGCTTGGCTTGCCCGCGCCCACCACAAGAAACGGATAAGGGCCGTCATCGAGACTCTGCGACGGGACTGCCCGCCGACCCCCGTGGATGCGCTGGCAGTCGACGCCTGCCCCCTCCATCATGAGTTACGGGCGCTGGGGCCAAGTCCGCTTGAGACGCTTCATGCCCGCATCCATCACCTTATGACGGAGGCTATGCGCGAGTACGCCGAGGACACACAAGCCGGCGTCGTCACATTGATGGAACTTCAAGCGGCCGAGAATGAATTAGAGGCCTTGCTCCTCAAGGCCCTCACAGAACCGGGCCACCTCACAATAGGCTTGTAGCCCGTTCCTATCGCCGCACGACTTTGCCACACCTGGGCCTAGTCCGCCTTCGCGCCGCACAACGTTGCACCCACAACAGCAGCAGCCGGTCCATGCCCACTCGCTCCACGCTGACAACCGCGCCAACCCGAAGACCCTTTTCTTGGCCTCAATCCCGTTCCCGTACGGCCGTCATCGCCTGCCACCGAACAGAACATCGCGAACCTGAAAAGGCGCTCTCGCACCCCCTCAGTGCAGTTGGACCCAAGGTCGCCCGTCATGGCGGCTCAATCCGGGCGTTTACGCGGGGGCACCCCAGGGGGCGTTCGCGCATCCGGCACCGAACCCATCGGTCCTCATGATGGCCGCGGCCAATATTGCTGACCTAAGAACGCGACAGACAAAAACACATACCACACTCATACCTCGGGGATGTCCTTATTCATAACCATCTCCGTAAATGCTTCAGTCGCGAAGGCATCCAAAAGACTCGCATCGTCCCTTGGGAGATTTTTAATGACTGCGTGCGACGCAATATGGCTCGGCGCATATACGATCCGGACCTGCTTTCTGAGCCCGCCACAAACTTCCTTGGCTTTCCGAACGCAAGCCACCGCGAACCCACATTTCGGCCCAATCTTCGTGCCACCTCTAAGGCTGGCCGACCTCAGCTCTACAACGCATTGGCCAATTCTCGCCGCGTGCGTAACCCCATCATGGTACTCAAGCCAATTGGCCGAGAGGTCCTGCTCATTCTCCCGTAACTCGAAGGCCTGGGGGAGGCAACCGATCACCTCCCCATCCGCATCCCTTCTCAGCCGGGCCCAACTCACGCGCCTCAAGATATGGTGATCGCCAGGTAGCTGTTGTCCTCGCCCTAGCATTTCTGCAACCACCGCTTCGGCTCATACGGCTGGAGAGTCTCCGCCAAACGAGACACCGGGACTTCCCCTGCAAAACGCTCTATACCGTATTCCGTCAAATTCGATATCACCCACCTTACGCGGTCGCTCGGGTAAAACTCGACAGTAAGCCGATCTTGGTCGCGCGTCCAGGCGGCCACGACATACCCCCTATAAGACGCGCCCAACCCGGGCTTCACGGTTGGTGCCAGATTCAACATCGCCTTTAAAAAAGTCCCAAAGGACCCTTTTTGGATCGGGATGTCTTCAATATCCCACTCCTGTGGATCATGTAGGGAATCCAGTTGCCGGAACAGACCATCACGCCAGCTCGCGTCCATATGCATAGCGACCTGTGATATCAAAACTTTTATGCTCGCGGTTGCATCAAAAAGTTTCTCTTCAACTCCCGCCTCAACCGTTGCGGCTTGGAGAACCTGAGCGGCCGGTGACGGTGAGTTTTGAAGATCATATATTTTCTGCCGGACACCCCTCCAGTCATCCATCTCGCCAAGCATAAGAGGCGATTCCGTTGAATACTCGAAGGAGCCGTAGTATCCAGCGGAGAATGGACTGACGACCGAAACACCCACTAAATCACGCCCCTCAACTTTAGGGTGATCTGGCGTTATGTGTATCTTAAGTTCCCCCGTCATTTCCAAATAGACCTCGCGCCTTTTCAGTTATGCAGGACTCAAAGACAGCATTCTTCCTGTGCCTCACCTGACTGATTAGATTAAATATCTCGTCATCTTTCTGAGGAACGTCGATCACCCGTCCGATGTCTTGATCTATGATAAAGGAGACGTAACCTATGAGCGGAGAGGGGACCGAGGCGGAGTTGATAATCAAATGCGCCTTCAAGTCTTGCATGTATATCTGTGCTTGGACGCTGTATGCGTTTAGAGGCCCAAACTCCGCGGTCACGCGCGGGAAGACATTTAGGTACTGCTCGTGGGCGAGGATGCCACCCTCGACCGGTATATCTACCCGGTTAATGTAGCGGACGCCGACCCTCTGCACGGTCTTGAACCCTAGCCGTTTTCTCAAAATACGCCAATCTCTGCAAAAGCGTGCGAAAACCGTATCCCAGCCTGGATAAGGCGGGAGCTGGGAAACGGTAAAGGACTTGGGGAACAAAATAAGCAACTCGGTCATGTCGGGTGATGAAAAACGACTGCCGGCCTCATGTTCCTGGTTTATGTCAAGGTCCGCTCCACCCCCCGCCTGCAACTTGACATGGAGATTTTTGATTGGCTGGCTATGGGCGTAGTGTCGAGATAGGGCCTTCTGGAGAGACAATAGTTCGCTTTCGCCAATCGGATCCTCGAAGAGGATAGAGATGACGGCTTCGGTAATAGGCGGTTTACTGTACTGTTGAGCTTGCGTCATGCCGTCCAGACTCAGGATTGGTGCTCACTAGAAGCTTTTCCAAAACCAGATACGCCGCCGCGGCTTGGCGTTTTTCGTGCCGCCGTATTGAGTGGTACGGCGGGCCACCGTACCGTAACCCGCAGGGGTAAAAGCCTCCACGTAAATGATGCGGGCTCACAATATATACTGCCATTATCGAGGACCCAAGGATCCTTGCGCCTGGCGCACTGCACGGGCCCAAAACAAACAGAAGCGCCCTCTCCCCACATGCGCCCCCCAATTCGGGAGAGGCGCCCACCGTCCGAGGCGAAATAGCCTCGCGGCGTTGACGTCGCGGTCGTGCGTCATGCCGCGTTCCGGGCACATCCAGGAGCGCACACAGCAGCATCGAATGACCATGCATTACTGACGCGCGGATGTTTTCAGAAGCCGCAGCGCTCAAATCTTAGCGATTCCGCACCAGGCGCCGGATCGGGGCCATAGTGCACGCTACCGGAACCCTCACTTCTGCTTGCAAGGCCCAGCCCCTCTGTCGGGCGCGGGTTGGTCACGCGCACACGATATCCTCAGTGGTGCTTTGCTTCAACCTGGCTTTTTGACTGGGTGGGGGGGTGCCCCTATGTCCTTTGTCAAGCATTTGTTGTCGATGCCGCATGATAAAAAGCGCCGTCACGCAACATCGCATACAGCACATCACTGCGCCTACGGGCCAGTGCGATGAGCGCCTGATTGT
>NZ_JBTRWP010000057.1:0-16502 GCF_054609335.1 Acidiferrobacter sp.
ATGTAGGCACAGCGGGAAGTGTGTCCGCTGAGGTTGTTCGTCGATACATACAGGAGTGTCAGGGCCAATAGGCACTCTCATCCCAATCCCCTAAAGGGGATGGGAATTCCCGCGCCATTCTTTAAGCCGGGGTCCTCTTGGGGGCATCTAACCACTGGAATCATTGCGGAAAAATATCATGGCACGCGGCTTGCTAGGATGGGGATGCGGGTTGTGCCGTTCACACCGAAGGGAGCTTATGGCAAGGAGCATACGATGATGCGTCTCGGCGTGGATCAGGGCTGGCCCTTGCAGTGGCAGACCGATATCGGGGGATCATGAGCGGGACGAAGGCGGAGCGTGGCCACGCCTCGAGGTCGAATGGCGCCGGGATAAAGGGGTCTGGGGCCGCGAATGTGTTCATGGTAAGTTTTTTCGAAAGCCGCCCCCCAACGGCCGCTTCTTCCGGCGATGCGGGCCGTCGCGACCGACGGCACATTGGATCCTGCTGGGCGCGGGCATAGGGAACGAGAGGAATGCCACGATGTTTTGGGTTATGGGAGTGTCGTTTATAGCGGTCTATGGTCTCCTTGCGGGCCTCGTGCGCTTTTCGAGCGTGGTCATTGGGAGCCGTGAAGGGGGAAATAAATGACGGATCTATTGCTCGCGCTTGTCGCTGCGGTGGCGGCTTATTTGGTTTACGCAATCTTGTACCCGGAGCGTTTCTGAGTGATGGGCGCGAACGCGTTTTGGCAAATCGCTATTGAGCTGCTGCTGGCGGGAGCGATCAGCGTTCCCTTTGGGCGCTATCTGGCGCACGTCTTTCAGGGGCAGAAGACCCTGCTCGATCCGGTCTTCGATCCGGTCGACCGACTTATCTATCGCCTCATAGGGCGGGATGCCGTGAAGGAGGGGATGGACTGGAAGGGCTACGCGGTCCATATGCTTCTCACCAATCTCCTTATGGGTCTCTTGATCTATGTGATCCTGTCTTTTCAGGCCCATCTGCCGTGGAACCCCCTGAAATTCCCCGACGTGCAACCCTTTCTCGCCTTCAATACGGCGGCGAGCTTCGTCACGAATACCAACTGGCAGAATTATGGCGGCGAGTCGACTCTTTCGCTTTTTAGCCAGATGGCCGCCATAACCTTTCCCATGTTTACTTCGGCGGCAACGGGCTTGGTCGTGGCGATCGCGTTTTTTCGCGCACTTACCCCGAATCGTGATAAAGGCCACATTCTCGGCAACTTCTACCACGATTTCGTGCGGGTCCTCACGCGCGTGTTTCTCCTCCCGTGCCTTTTCATTACGCCGATCCTGGTTTGGCAGGGATCCCCCGAGACGCTCACGGGCATGGTCACGTCGCACCTCATCCAGGGTGGCGTGCAGCACATACCCCTGGGTCCGGTGGCGGACCTCGAGGTTATAAAGCATTTGGGCACGAATGGGGGAGGATTTTTCAATGCGAATTCGGCGCACCCCTTCGAGAACCCGACACCTTTGTCAAACGTCATCGAGACCCTGCTCATGATGGTAGGTCCCATGGCGCTGGTCGTGGCCTTCGGGCGCATTGTGGGGAACCCGAAGCTGGCCCGCGTGATCTACACGGTCATGGCGTCGATGCTGGTAGTCGCGGTGTTCACGGCCGTGATTGCCGAGCAGCGTGGCACGCCGCTTTTGGCGCATGCGGGCTTGATGCAGCACGCAAGCGCCGGCCAGATGGGCGGCAATATGGTCGGTAAGGAGGTGCGGTTCGGCATCACCCAGAGCGCCTTGTTCGATACGGTGAGCACCGCTTCCGCGACCGGTGCGGTCAATTCCATGCTGGATAGCTATACGCCCGCAGGTGGCATGGTGTCGCTTGTGCAAATGATGCTGAATTGTGTGTTCGGCGGCCAGGGTGTCGGGATGCTCAATTTCCTGATGTATGGCATTTTCGCTGTTTTCATTGCCGGCCTCATGGTGGGGCGCACACCGGAATTCCTCGGAAAGAAGATCGAGAAACGGGAAATTGTGCTGGCGTCTCTTGCGCTCTTGGTCCACCCCCTAATCATTCTGGTCCCGACCGCGTGGTCCTTGATGGCTCCGTATGGAGTGAGCTCACTCGGGAACGCCGGATCACACGGTCTGTCCGAAGTGCTCTACGCCTTTACTTCGGCCGCCGCCAATAACGGCTCGGCCTTTGCGGGGCTAAACGGTGATACCCCTTGGTATAACGTCGCTTTGGCCGTTGTGATTCTGGTGGGGCGCTACGCCTCAATCATTTTTATGCTTGCGCTCGGCGGCTCCTTGGCCGCGAAACCACGCGTATTGGAAACAGTAGGAACCTTGAAGACCGATACGGTGCTTTTCGGCGGATTTTGGTTCGCCACCATCATAGTTGTGGGGGCGCTGACTTTCTTCCCTGGCCTCGTGTTGGGGCCCATCGCCGAGTTCTATGCGCACCATGCATCGATTGGGGCGATACGATGAACGAGGCGGCGGCAGGCACCCCCAGGCATATCGAGGGCGGGCGCAAGAGGACGCGGGAGCTCGCTGGGCAGGCAATTATCGACTCCTTCAAAAAATTCAGCCCGCGGGTCCAGGTGCGCAATCCCGTCATGTTCATCGTCTGGTTATCGATGTTTGTGACTTTGGCGTTGACCTTCGATCCGGACCTTTTCGGAAAGACGCAGGTGACTGCGGCCTATAACGGCTTTGTGACAGCCATCCTGTTCTTTACGGTATGGTTCGCGAACTTCGCTGAGGCCTTTGCGGAGGGCAGAGGCAAGGCGCAGGCCGATGCACTGCGTCAAACGAAGACGGACGCGACGGCGCGGCGCATCGCCGACGATGGCACTCTTCAGGTCGTTGCGGCAGGCATGCTTCGCAAGGGGGATCGCGTGCGTGTCGAGCGTGGCGAGATCATTCCGACGGATGGGGAGATCCTGGAAGGCATCGCGTCGGTCGATGAGTCGGCGATAACGGGGGAATCGGCCCCAGTCTTGAAGGAGCCGGGCACGGATATGATGTCGACCGTCACCGGCGGCACACGCATCCTCTCGGACTGGTTGGTTTTCAAGGTCTCCGCCGACCCGGGGCACACCTTCCTCGATCGCATGATTCAGCTCGTGGAAGGTGCGCGTCGCCAGAAGACACCCAACGAGATTGCCCTGACTGTGCTGCTTGCGGTCCTGAGCCTGATATTCCTGGTCGTGGTGGCCACTTTGAAGCCGCTTGCTTCTTTTCTTCATATCCATATCGATGTGGCGACCCTGATTGCGCTTCTCGTGGCGTTGATGCCTACGACCATCGGGGCACTCTTGTCCGCCATCGGGATCGCCGGCATTGATCGCGCTACGCGGTTCAACGTTTTGGCGATGTCCGGCCGCGCCGTGGAGGCGGCGGGTGACGTACAGACGTTGATTTTGGACAAGACGGGCACTATCACCATGGGCAACCGCCAGGCCACTGAGTTTATGCCTTTGCCAGGGTACAGCGAGGACGATGTCGCAGAGGCTGCTATGGCCGCCTCCTGGTATGACTCCACTCCCGAGGGGCGATCGATTGTGGCGCTGGCAGTGGCGCGGGGTGCCAGACGTGATCCTGTTTGGGAGCAGGCGCAAGGCGTGGAGTTTACTGCCGAGACCCGCATGAGCGGGACGAACCTGCCAGACGGCCGCGAGGCGCGTAAAGGTGCGGTCGCGGCGGTCGCGCGGTACGTGCAGGATGGCTTCAAGACCACGGCCCCGCCGGAGTTAAAGGAGGCGGCCGATCGCGTGGCAAAAAAGGGTGCAACCCCGCTCGCGCTTGCAATGGACGGGGCGCTGATT
The DNA here is from genome assembly GCF_054609335.1 of Acidiferrobacter sp. Taxonomy (NCBI): domain Bacteria; kingdom Pseudomonadati; phylum Pseudomonadota; class Gammaproteobacteria; order Acidiferrobacterales; family Acidiferrobacteraceae; genus Acidiferrobacter; species Acidiferrobacter sp. The sequence continues at coordinate 3,792 of NZ_JBTRWP010000057.1, forward strand.
GGCGTGATCGGTCTATCGGATGTTTTGAAGCCCGGTATGCGTGAGCGCTTCGCGCATATGCGCAGTCTCGGCATCAAGACGATCATGGTCACGGGCGACAACCCGATTACGGCGCGCGTGATCGCCGAACAAGCCGGTGTCGATGATTTCGTAGCCGAGGCCAAGCCTGAGGACAAGATCCGCGTCATTCGTTTGGAGCAGGGGCAGGGACGGCTCGTGGCTATGACCGGCGATGGCACGAACGACGCGCCGGCGCTCGCTCAGGCGGACGTCGGTCTTGCCATGCACTCGGGGACGGTGGCCGCGAAGGAGGCTGCCAACATGATCGATCTGGACTCCGATCCGACCAAGCTTATCGATGTCGTGGCGATTGGCAAGCAGCTTCTCATCACACGCGGGGCGCTTACCACCTTCTCTATCGCAAACGACGTGGCCAAATATTTTGCGATGTTGCCGGCCATGTTCATGTTGGCATTGCCGGGGGTGTCGGCGCTCAATATCATGCATCTTGCAACCCCTGAGAGCGCGGTCTTGTCGGCGCTCATATTCAACGCCGCAATCATTCCGATCTTGATCCCCCTGGCGTTGCGCGGGGTGCGTTTTCAGCCGACGACTGCCAATCATATGTTGGCGCGTAACGTTCTGCTCTATGGTTTTGGGGGCCTTATCGTGCCCTTTATCGGTATCAAGGCCATTGATCTCGTTCTCAGTCCGTTTTTGCGTTAGCCGCGAGGAGGCCTTCTGTCGCGTACTTTTGGGACTGCTCTACGTTTTGTCCTCTTGACGTGGGTGATGTTTGGGCTCGGCTATCCTTTGCTTGAGATCGGTATCAACCAACTCGCATTTCCGGGACCCGCCAATGGCAGTCTCGTGCGGCAAGACGGGCGGATCGTGGGTTCGCGTCTGATCGAGCAGCGATTCCGGGGGGCTCGGTGGTTCCATGGAAGGCCGTCAGCCGTCCACATGGACCCGCGTTCGTCCGGTGCCTCTAACCTTGGTCCGTTGAGCCGTAGGCTTGCGCGTCATCTCGCCGCGCGGCGCAATCGTCTTCTGGCCCACCATCCGACGCTCGCGGGGCAACGGTTGCCGGCGGATATGATCACGAGTTCGGGGTCCGGGCTCGACCCGGACATTACCCCCGCCAATGCCTATCTTCAGGCCCGCTGGGTCGCTCGCAAGCGCGGCCTGCCGCCGGCTTCGGTGCGCCGTCTTGTGGCGCGGCATGAACGCAGGCCCTGGCTCGGGCTGTTTGGACAGGCGCGCGTGAATGTTCTGGCGCTGAATCTGGGACTCCAGCGGCTCGCGAATCGCAATCGCGATGACAGGATGGGACACTGAGGGCTCGGGGCCTTTCGACCAAGAATTGGTGGATGCCGGAATAGCCTATCTACGCATCCCCCTCCTAGGCGAGGATCACGCGAGCGTTGCACCAGAAAGGAATCAGACGGAGGGCCTGTTTTTCTAAGTACGATAGGTTCTCGGAAATCGCTATTACTCCACAAAGCGGAGTAATATCAACGATCATGCAGATCGGTGTCGGCTTTCGCTGTTACCCGACCTCCGCGTAAGCGCAAACCTTGCAGCGGTGGATCGGCGGTCAACGGCACCCCGATAACGCCCTGGTGCGGGAAGACCAGTATTTTCGTCGCTTTGCGCGGACGGCTTTGCAGCGCGCGGGCCAATTGGGCCCCATCGATCGGCGGTACCGCCCCTTCAAGATCGAATTCGCCGCCCTGGCGGTCGGAGGTGCCGAGCGCCATGCTAAGCAACGGCGTGCTACTCGGGCAACTGATCGACCAAAACTTGCGCCGCAGCGCTCCGTCTGTAAGCGCGGGGTGGTTCCGGGAGGTGTGGCCGACAATGGCGGCCATGCCTCCACGAATCGGGGGTTGTCCACGGCGGGCATTGAGTCACGCTCATGGCTCAACGCGGCGCTGGCATTCCTGCTTTATTAGCGGCGGTCACCGGATATAATCGAACCATGTTGAGCCGCAAAGCTGCCTGTCGCCTGTACCCAAGCGCCACCCAAGCGGAGCGGCTGGAGGCGATCGTCACGTCCCAAGGAATCGTAGCTGTCGCCAAGCCGTGGCAACTCAGAAATCCGCTCGCGGAATTGAAGCGGTTCGGGCAGGCGGTGTCCCGTAGGATGTGTAGGGCCCAGCAATTGGGCGGCCGACAACGGGGCTTTCCGGTCTCCGCCGCTTTACGCGAGGACAGCCAACACTGGGCCCGGCAGCGTCGGGACTTTTTGCAGCAGTTCCGTGCCACGCCAGCGGGTAGGCTGGGTCCTGGTATGGGGGAGCGCCGACACCGACGATCCAACCCACGCAACACCGTCATATGTGTTGGACAATGGCCGAACGGAAAGACCGTCCGTTCCGATTGGCAACACTTATGTCCCCGCTGCGCTGTCACCTGTGACGGTGATGACAATGCGGCCCTGGTACTATTGCGGTGGTTGGAAAGGAGATTAGCCGGCAATGCGGGCATGCGGCCTACGGTTCCGGCTCTGGGGCCCTTTCGGGATAGGGGGCGGTGTAAGACCGTGGGGTGCTGTGGCGGCTGCGCCGAAGCATGATACTCACGCCACGCGGTCGTCATGTTGGCGGGAGCCGTTTATCGCAATGCGACGAGGGGAATCGTCTCCCTGTACGGGTCGCGAGCCCCAAAAATCCCCGCCCAAGCCCGTAAGGGCTTGAGCGGTGGGAGGCCTCATGGAACCGCAAAGCACTCTGTCCTCGTCGGAACAGGATATTCTAAGCACGCTGAAGGAGCGCACGGCGGGTCGCCTCAAGATTTATATCGGGTCGGCGGCCGGCGTCGGGAAGACCTATCAGATGCTCCTCGAGGCGCGCAGACTGCGCGACGAAGGCGTCGATGTGGTATTGGGTTACATAGAGACGCATGGCCGTGTCGAGACCGCGGGGCTCGTGGGCGATCTTGAAAAAGTCCCCTTGCGGCGCATCCGTTACCAGGACAGATTTTTCGACGAAATGAATCTGCCGGCAATCCTTGAGCGTCGGCCGCAGATCGTCATCGTCGATGAACTTGCGCATTCCAACATTCCGGGGACCGAGCATCCAAAGCGTTATCAGGATGTGGAGGATATCCTAAAGGCCGGCATTAATGTCATATCTGCCGTCAACATTCAGCATATCGAGAGCCTGAACCCCTATGTCGAGCGACTAACCGGCGTCAAGGTGCGTGAGACCGTCCCGGATCGCATCTTGGCCATTGCAAGCGAGATCATCAATATTGATCTCTCCGTTGAAGACCATAGGGAGCGCCTGCGTCGCGGCAAGATCTATCCCTCCGAGAAGGTCGAAAGCGCGCTTCGCGGTTTCTTTACCCCGGAGAACCTGGCGGCCATGCGCGAGATGGCATTGCGTGAGGTGGCGAGTAAGGTCGAATATCAGACCGAGGAGCAACGGCTTTTGCGGGAGGCGGGGCCTCTGCGCCGCCCCGATCGCGTGGTCGTCTGCCTCGGACCCGACCATGCCGCGAATGTGGCCCTGTTGCGCCGTGGGGCACGGGTTGCCGGCCGCTTGAATGCGGACTGGTTCGCCGTTACGGTCGTGAGACCCGAGCTTGCGCCAGGAAAGGCCTTGAGCCCGGTCCGGAAGGAGTTTTTGAAGCTCGAGCGCTTAGCGGAGGATCTGGGGGCGCGATTCAAGGTGCTCGAATCGCAGAGCGTGCTCGATGCTCTTGTGAGTTTTGTGGAGGCGCACGGCATCACGATGGCGATCTTTGGCAAGAATCGACATGTGGGCTGGCGCCTGCGCCTATTCAAGTGGCTGACGCTCGAGTTCCTGAATCATACGGATGGGGTCGATGTTCAAATCGTCGACACCAAGGAGAGCGAGACGCAGACGCGTCACTAGGACAATTCATGCCGCGATCACTCAGTAATCGTCTTATTATCGCCATCTCGGCGGTTGTTTTGTTTCTCGGCGTCTTGGGTGCCCTCCTTGTCGCCCGTGTAGGCGCACTCGGCGGCGTCACCCAGCGGATATTGAGGACCAATGCTCATGTCGCCGTCATGATGAGCACCATGCGGGAGGCCGCTCATGCGTACGCCCTTGCCACCCCGGCGAAGGGGCGGGCACGCATAGCGACTCGGTTCGTCGCTTCATCGCAAGGCTTCGGCGACGGTACCGAAGGGTTGCATATAGGCGGCGAGCGCGCGCGCGTCTGGAGCGCGTGGAAGGCCTATCGGACCCGCCCCGATGCCGCCCGCCTCAAGTCCCTTGATCGTTCTCTGGAGAGGCTGAGAGAGGTTACGCGCGCCGCCGTAGGCGAGCGGGAGCATCGCGCGGTCAGTGCGATCAAGGATCTGACGATATTCGCGTCGCTCGGGCTTGGTGCGTCACTGCTTGCCATCCTGATACTCTCGGTGTGGATGGTGCGGCTCATTTTACGGCCCATGCGCCAGCTGGCACGCAGCATTCATGATTTGAGTCCTGCTGGCACGCACCGCGAGCTTGAGCGCTATGGACTCGTGGAGTTCGATGACTTGACTAGAGAGTTCAATGGACTCTTGCGGAGGCTCGACAAATACGATCGTGGGAACACCGAAAAGCTGGTCTATGAGAATGCCAAGATCGACGCACTCATAAACTCAATAGACGATGGGCTCGTTCTTTTGGATCGGCAGGGGAAGATTCTCCACGTGAACTTCATGGCCGGTATGTTGCTGCAGACCGAGCCTGGCGAGCTGCTCGGTCGCAATATCAATGATCTGAACATAGCCACGCGGTTCTATATGAATCTTCGCAATGCCCTTATGTCGCTGCGTCGGGAGGATCAAGACGAGCCACAGTATAGCCGCAACGAATTCTCGCTAACTATACGCGGCCGGCTCCATTACTATATCCTGAAGACCGTTCCGTTTCGTGATAAGGGCCGCAGCATAATAGGGCTGATTGTCGTGTTGCAGGACGTGACGGAGTTGCGGCATGCCGAGCACCAGAGGACGCAGCTATTGGCGACGCTTTCGCATGAGCTTAAGACGCCACTTACAAGTCTCAGCCTCAGTATCGGCACCCTCTACGAAACCACCCATCAGGACAACTTTTCCGCGCAGGTCCGTCAGCTCCTGGAAATCGCCAAGGAGGAAGTGGGCCGCTTAACGATGTTAGTGGAGGATCTCCTCGACGTCTCTAGGCCGGACGCCATCCGCGCGAGCATTGATCTGAGGCCGCTGGAGCTGTGCGAATTCCTGCATCGACAGGTTCACTCCTTTCGCCTTCAGGCCGAACTCCAGGATGTCGACATGGTAGTGCAGTGTCTCCCGGAGGTAGCCGTGAACGCCGATCCGATTAAGCTCGGCTGGGTTTTCAATAATTTGCTCTCGAATGCGCTGCGCCATACGCCCTTGCATGGCCAGATTACAGTGACGGTGTCGAAGCCGAGCGACGATGAGGTCTTAATGGAGGTGGCCGACACCGGACGTGGGATCCCGCCCGAGGAGTTGCCGAGCATATTCGAATGGTTTACGCAAGGGACCGGGGATCGCCAAGGGTCTGCAGGTATGGGGCTCGCAATCGTTCGCGAGATGGTGGAGGCGCATGGTGGGCGCATAACAGTCGCATCCAAGGTGAACGAAGGGACCGTGTTTCGCATCAGTCTTCCAAGATACATGACGGCCGCTGACCTGCCATTGCAGCCCGTTGTGTCGCCTCCGACGCAAGGGTGACGGGATGCAGTCCGTACTCATAGTGGACGACGATCGTAAGATTCGGTTGACGCTCAGTATCTTCCTTGAGCGGCGCGGATACCGTGTACGGGATGTGGCGTCGGTCAAGGCGGCATTGACCACTCTGCGGGAGTTCCGCGCCGATATCGTGCTGTCAGACTTAAGGATGGAGGGCGAGGGCGGCATCGAGCTTCTGGCTGCCGTCAAGGCGGATTACCCATCGCTGCCCGTTATTATCATGACGGCGTACGCGAGTGTGGAGAAGGCGGTGGAGGCGATAAAGCGGGGGGCGGCCGACTTTATCGTAAAGCCCTTTGCCCCGGCCGAGATAGAGCAGATTCTGAGCCGGGCGATCCATATCCAGAGCCTCGAGGTGGAAAATCACAACCTCCGCGTGGCTTTGGATAAAGAGGGCATGCTGACTCGTTCGGAGTCGTTCCGCCGGACATTGTCCATGGCCGAACGTTTTGCGCGCAGTGAAGCGACCGTGCTCGTGTTGGGGGAGAGCGGCACAGGCAAGAGTCTGATCGCGCGCCGGATCCACGCCGCTAGCGGCCGAAGCAAGGGGCCCTTCGTCGAAGTGAACTGTGCAAGCCTTTCGCCGAACTTGCTCGAAAGCGAACTCTTCGGTCACTGCAAGGGCGCGTTCACGGGGGCGATCAAGGACAAGGTGGGCCGACTTGAAGCTGCGGATGGCGGAACACTATTTTTGGACGAGGTGAGTGAATTGCCGGCTGAAGGGCAGGCCAAGCTGCTCCGCTTCCTGCAAGATAAGGTTTTTGAGCGAGTGGGTGAGCTTAAGACTCGCGCCGTAGACACCCGCGTCATTGCCGCGACCAACCGTGATTTGCGCGATCTCGTTGCTGGAGAGGGGTTTCGGGAAGACCTCTATTATAGGCTCAATGTCGCTGAGATACTTATGCCGCCTCTCCGGTCGCGCCCGGAGGATATCCCTGTCCTTGTAGAGCGATTCGTGGCGCAGGCGGCGGCTCGCAACGGCCTTTCGTCGATTCCAGACATGGAGAATGAGGTAAAGACCTGTCTTGCCCGTTACAATTGGCCCGGTAACGTTCGTGAGCTTCAGAACGTTATTGAAAGGTGTGTGATTTTGGCGGGCCCTGGACGCATAAGTGTGGAACATTTGCCGGATCGTTTGTCGACATATCCCGCGTCCTAGCCATTGAGATTCGCTCGTGGGGCGTTCTGCCTCGAGGATCCGGTTTTTGAAGACTTTGTGGCTGGCAGTGCTGGCGGCGGGCGTCCTGCAAGGGGCGGCGGCTGCGCAGGTACGGTCCGTATGGAGTATTGACGATAATGTGTCAGCCTCTTACCGATTGACGGATTTCCATTACGTAGAACCAAGCGATACATGTGCGCTAGCGGTATGCACAAATGCTCCGCAAACGGATTACTTCGATCGTGAATATGGATTTATAGACGGTTTCCAGGCCAGCGCATCGGGCCTGCTTTTGCACGAACGCCTCTATGCCCGCGCGAGCTACGACTGGACGAGCGGTTACGTGCGCTACCAGGGTTATACGCAGAGCGGTGGGGCTGTGCCAAGCACGGTCTCGGGAGCGGTCATTTCGGACTACAGCGTGCGGTTGGGCGCGGCGTTTCCTGAGCGTTCTGTCATGGCGGTGCCGTTTTTCGAATACGGGCATCACGCGTGGCGGCGAATGGTGGGGGTGGGTACGGGGCAGACCTACGAAGAGGATTATCGGCATGACTACATGGCGCTTGGCGTCCTGATCCAGATGGCGCTCACAGACGCGCTCGTGGCGAGCATCTATGCCTCGGCGGGACAAACCATGAATCCCGCGATCAGCGTGCCTGCGTATGATTTTTCTCAAGCGCTCGGAACGGCCGCACTCGTCAAGGCGGGGGCGTCTTTGGATTTTCGCGTGTCGCGTCGCCTCGGGGTGTACGGCGCTGTCCGCTACACACGATTTTCGTATGGGCAGAGCGTGGCGCAGCCATCGGGCAGTCTTGTTATCATGGAGCCCCAGAGTAATACGGTCATGACAAGCTATGAAGGCGGCATGCGGTTCTTCTTCTAGGGACGAGGGGCTCTTTTGCGCGCTCTGGCCCCATGGCGATGTGCGTGTGCGCCTAGCGGCAGAGGCACACGGGGCTAGCGCCCGGCCGATGGTTAGCATGTGAGGGTTGCGTTTGTGGGCGAGGTGGGGGATGACGCCCGGTGCGCCCTAGGGTGGGGGGCTGCTGCTTCCGTACGGGAAAGCTTCCTGGGCGTGCTCGATCGGATAGACGCCTTGGCTTCCGGAACTGAGGTCCTCTTGCCTTCGGCTCCTGGGGCTTGCCGCGAGTCTGCAAGGTCTCGTGGCGGATGTCGCAGGAACAGTCGAGCGCTGCCCTTTCCGCCCCCATGTCACGCTGGCGCACATGTGGACCATGTGCGGTCGGTTAAGTCTTTCATCGCCGATTAGCTGGCCTGAGCGAGAGTATGTGCTGTGCCGATCACAAAGGACCAGGCCTGGGTTCTATAACGTTTGGGAGCGGTGGCCGCTTTATGAAGACCTACGACGTCTTTCTGACCTTCTTTGTCGTGATCGACCCCATCGGCTTGGTGCCGCTCTTCGGGGCCCTCACCGCAGGGGCGAGCCCCGAATATCGTCGGCGGATGGCAGTAAAAGGCGTCCTGGTTGCCGCGCTCGTGCTGTTTTTCTTTGCCTTTAGTGGTTTTGCCCTCTTACGCGTCCTGGGGATCGGCCTTGCGGCGTTCCGTATTGCGGGCGGGCTGCTTCTGTTTTTGCTTGCAATCGACATGGTATTTGCGCGTCATTCGGGGCTGCGGTCCACGACTCGGCGCGAAACGGAAGAGGCGCGCGGCCGGGATGACATCTCCGTCTTTCCGCTCGCCATCCCGCTGTTGGCGGGCCCCGGGGCGCTTACGAGTCTCCTGCTCATGCTCTCGGCCGCCCATGGGCGCCTTGCCGCAGTTGGACTTCTCCTTGGTATACTGACCTTGGTGTTGGCCATTACGCTTGGTGTGCTTCTTTCCTCGGTGCGGATACTTGCACTCATGGGCGAGACCGGGGCCAACGTAGTTACGCGCTTACTTGGCGTGTTGTTGACGGCCCTCGCGGTCCAGTATGTGCTGACCGGCATACGCGTAGGCCTCCTCCAGGGCCATTGAAATGGAAGAGATCTCAGTGGATGCCCCGCCCTTCGATGGGAACCGCGAGCGGGAATTGGTGGTGGTCGCCTATGCCCTGTATGTTGTGGGTTTCTTCGGCATGCTAGCGCCGAGCATCCTGGCTCTGGGCTTGAATTACTGGCGGCGCAATCGCAGCGGCAGCTGTTATGGGAGCCACCACCGATGGATGATACGGACGTTTTGGTGGGGCCTGTTGTGGGCGGCCGCCTCCTTGCTCCTCCTCTTTGCGCTTGTAAGCTATGTCGCGTTGATCGTGGTCAGCGTGTGGTGGGTCTATCGCGTGATCCGCGGGGTTCTCGCTCTGGTTGACGAGCAATCCATGCCGCCCAGTTCGCTCCAGGTGACAAGCCAGTCGCCCTAGGCTCGTGTCCGGGCAACGGCAGGTATTTCGGCCATGCAAGCGTCTCGGGACGTTTCCCACACAAATCCACGCCGCTGGTGTCTGGCATTCTTGGAAAATCACTACCCGCATAAAGTGGGTTGTGTATACCCCGATTTTGATAACCTGACACTTCCCTGGTCCGCCGGCGTGAATGCGCCGCGCTGAACCTTTGCGCGTGTAGTCTGTGCGCTCGGCTATGGCCCGTGATGCGCAAGGTTCAGTAAGGGCCACACCCCCGCGCGTTAGCGGTGTTCCCGTCTATGGCGCATTCGGAAGGGATGCCCAAGCTTTTGACGCCGTCTGGTGGGATGCCGAGCGGGCGCGCAAAGCCTTTCTGCCGGTTCGCTCTGCTTAATCGCGCACGCCAGGTGCGCTGATAGACACATCCCTGGGGCTGCGTCGCCTGCGAGCGTGCCGCGATTGGGCACAAAAAAAGGACCGCGGGAAGCGGTCCTTCGATTGAAGCGAATCTGGGCCGCCCTTTAGGTGCCCGTAAGGGTCTTCTTTGGGGCGGGCCACGGCGCGTAGCCTGGGTTGTTTGCGACACCGAGGAGTCGCGGTGTGTAGGCGGTTTCTGCGCGTACGGTCTTTTGGTCGCGCAGGTATTCCGACACCACGTCCCAGATCTTTTTGCCCGGATGCTTGGGTCGGTAGACATCGGCCCAGCCCGACACCGTATAGCGCTTGTTGGGCTCTATGGGTTTGCCGTTCAAGAGCCGCAGATCGGAGATCCTATGGCCGATATTGCGTGTCGGAGCCATCGTGTAGGTGAAGCCGCCCACGCGCACCATGTCGCCACCCTGCTGATAGTAGGGGTCTTTGTTGAAGAGGTTGTCGGCGATTTGTTCCAGCACGCTTTTCAGCTGTTTGCCGGTATAAGTGTCGAGGGTCGTCGCCGGATAGGTGATGGCCGTCTGATTCATGACGTCTTCCATCGTGATAGGCTCGCCGGGCAAAAGGCTCGTGCCCCAACGGAAGCCAGGCGAGAGCGCCAGTTGGGCGCCGGATACTGCGAGCTGCGCGTCGATGATCAACTGATCGAATGTGCCGTTGAAGTTCCCGCGGCGATACAGCAACCCTTCATTGATAGCGAGCTTCTCGGCGAGCTTGTCCTTATAGGGCGCGCGCACCTTCTGGACGTAGGCCGCCATTTCCGGATCCGCCGGCAGCAGGTCGGCGAATACCGGCATGAGGCGGGACTTGTAACCGCGCACCCGGCCACCGCGCACGTCGAGATCCAAAACCAACAGGAACTTCGTGTTGGACCCGGAATTGAAGACCAATGTCGTGCCGCCGCTATTGCGCACCGGCACGGGCTCAGCCTCGGCATCGTGGGTGTGGCCGCCCAAGATGACATCGATCCCGTGGACTTGGCGCGCCATCTTCAGGTCCACGTCCATGCCGTTGTGTGAGAGGACGGCGACCACTTGCGCGCCCTTGGCCCGCACCTCGTTCACGGTCTTTTGCATATGCGCTTGATCGATACCGAATTCCCAGTCCGGGACCATGTAGGCTGGGTTGGCAATGGGGGTGTACGGGAAGGCCTGGCCGATGACCGCGACCTTCACGCCATTGACGTCGCGCATCATGTAGGGCTTGAAGACGAGCGAGCCCCAGGTGGAGTCATTGACGTTCTGGGCAAGGAACTCGATATGGCCCTTGAGCTCTGTGTCGATGGCTTCTTTGACGCGTTTCGCGCCATAGGTGAATTCCCAGTGTGCAGTCATGGCGTCGACGCCGAGGAGCTTTTGTGCCCCGATCATGTCGCGCCCCTCGGTCCAAAGTGATGTCGCCGAGCCTTGCCAAGTATCGCCACCGTCCAGCAGCAGGCTGCGTCCAGCGCGCTCTCCGCGCACCTTTTTTACGAGTGTGGCGAGATGAGCGAAGCCGCCGATTTTGCCGAAGCGGCGGGAGGCTTCCGTGAAATCCAGGTAGGTAAACGCATTTGCGCGGCGCCCGCCGAACGGCACTTTGAAGTAATGGAGGTAGTGTTCGCCGACCAAGTGAGGCGGGCGGCCCCAGGCGGGGCCTACGCCGATATTGATGTTGGGTTCGCGGAAGTAGACCGGAAGGAGCTGCGCGTGGCAGTCCGTCATGTGCAGCAGGCTTACGTTGCCGTAGACCGGCATGTCATATAGGTGGCTTGCCGCCGCGGTCGCGCTTTCGCCGCCCTGTAGGCGATTTACGCTGCAGCCTGAAAGTCCGGCGCCGGTCGCCCCTGCGACCGCTAGCATCTGCAAGAATTCTCGTCGTGACAAGCTCATAAACGTCTACTCCTCGCGCTTGTTCAAGTGTCGGATGGCGGGTAGTGCCTTCTTGTGGGAGACTACCGCAACGGACCTCTAGCGCCGTCTTTATACCGCGCCGCAGTCTGCTAAGAGACGCAAGAGGGCGCCAATCTATTCCCCGCGAAGCGAGGCCGCCCGGAGGCGGCCTGCAGGGGGGTTGGTGGCCCCTAAGGGCGTTGACTTGGTGCGCTTAAAGGTAGGCCCGTGTTCATGTACATCTGATAGAACTCGAGATCCCGATACTGGACGCTTTCCGGCTTGAAGGGGGCAGCCCCCACCTTCTTGTTGCATCCCTGGTAGCGTTTGGCGAGCGTGCCGAGTGTGCCCCACGCCGAGCGGTAGGCGGGGAAGTCGACGCCTTGGCCAAGCGCCGCGCTTATGATATTGCCTCGAAGCCGTTTGCCCGCGTTCCAGACATGACAGGTCGCGCAGGAAAAATTGAGCTGCCCGCGCCGTGCCCAGAAAAACTGCTCTCCGGCCCGGAAGGCTGTCACAGCGCCCGGCGAGTTCACGTCAACATGGACCGGCATACCGTATGACAGGTGTTTGACGTAGGCATCGATGTCGGCCATGGGTCCTGTCGTCACGTTCTTGTAGGGCGCGGCGCCATTACGGACCCGACATGTGTTGATATCCATGACCAGGGTGCGGACCTCTTTGGTTGCGGGGTCCCAGTAGGGGTAATGTGTCGCGATACCTACGCCGCCGTTCTTGAAGCAGCTCGCGTAGGTATTGCCGTCCTTGAACGGGGTGTTCCAAAGGCGCTTCCCGCGATCCAAGGCAAACGTATAGGACGGAAACTCCATGATCTGTTTCCACTGCGCCCTGAGATTCTTGGCGGCAGGCATCGCGTAGACCGCGTTTGCGTAATCCTTGAAGGGCACATTGGGGAAGCGTTTATGGAAATAAGCCTGAAACGTCTCCATGTCCGACTTCGGCGAAGCCTGCGCCATGAGGGGTGCGCACAGGGCCGCCGCTAATACCAGGATAGTAGTTTTTTTCATGATTCTCCTCTTCGATCGGGGACTGAGTAACTGCGGTCCCCTGATCCCTCCTAGCTCACATGGGTTTGGGCGTGCCCGGTCATGCCCTCGTTGTCGATCCAGTCGACGGTGATGAGATCGCCCTTCTTCGCGTGGGTCAGCTTCACGGCGATGAGCGGGTCCTT
>NZ_JBTRWP010000058.1:0-16392 GCF_054609335.1 Acidiferrobacter sp.
CCCAAGCGCCCGCCCACATCCCGATCGAACGCCGCCTGCGAGACGAAGGTCAGACACGTAGCCGCGGGCGCAAGCCCCAAGGCCCCGAACATGGGGCGGTAGATAACGGGCTGGGGCGTCGGGATGGAGGCATTGGCGTCCCCCATCAAGGACGCTGCGATCATGCCGCCTTTGATCACGAGCGAGGGCTTCACGCCGAAGAACGCCGGGCGCCAGAGGACAATGTCAGCGAGCTTCCCAGGCTCCAAGGACCCTACCTCGTGACTGATCCCATGGGCGCGCGCCGGATTGATGGTGTACTTGGCGATATAGCGCTTCACACGCAGATTGTCATGACGCACGCCGTCCCCTGGCAAAACGCCGCGCTGCAGCTTCATCTTGTGCGCGGTCTGCCAAGTGCGCAGGATCACCTCGCCTATGCGGCCCATGGCTTGCGAGTCCGAAGACATCATGCTGATTGCCCCCATGTCCTGCAGGATATCCTCCGCTGCTATGGTCTCCGGCCGGATGCGCGACTCGGCGAAGGCCACATCCTCCGGGATCGCCGGATCCAGGTGATGGCAGACCATGAGCATATCCAGGTGCTCGTCTAGCGTGTTGACCGTGAAAGGCCGTGTCGGGTTCGTGGACGACGGCAAGACATTGGCATACCCGCACACCTTGATGATATCCGGGGCGTGCCCGCCCCCTGCCCCTTCGGTATGGTAGGTATGGATAGTGCGGTCTCGGAACGCGGCGATGGTGTCATCGACGAAACCCGACTCGTTCAAGGTGTCGGTATGAATGGCGACCTGCACATCGTAACGCTCAGCGACACCGAGACAGTTGTCGATGGACGCCGGCGTCGTCCCCCAATCCTCATGAAGCTTGAGACCGATCACGCCGGCCCAGACCTGCTCCTCCAGGGCCTCGGGCAGGCTCGCATTTCCCTTGCCCAAAAAGCCGATATTCACAGGCAGGTCCTCGATCGCACCCAGCATGCGCTCGATATGCCAGGGGCCGGGTGTGCAGGTGGTCGCGTTGGTGCCGGCAGCCGGCCCCGTGCCCCCGCCGATCAAGGTCGTGACGCCCGACATCAGGGCCTGCTCGACGAGCTGGGGACAGATAAAGTGGACATGCGCGTCTATGCCGCCGGCGGTCGCAATCAGCCCTTCGCCGGCGATGATCTCTGTGCCGGGACCTATGGGAACCGTAACACCCGACTGGATATCCCCGTTGCCCGCCTTGCCGATAGCCGCGATACGACCGTCCTTCAGGCCGATATCCCCCTTGACGATGCCGCGATAATCGACGATCAGCGCATTGGTGATGACCGTGTCCATGGCGTGGCGGCTAGCGTACTGCCCCTGTCCCTGCCCGTCGCGGATCACCTTGCCGCCCCCGAACTTCACTTCCTCGCCATAAACGGCGTAGTCGTGTTCCACCTCTATCCACAGATCCGTATCGGCCAGCTGTACCCGGTCCCCGACCGTAGGTCCGTAGAGGGCGGCATAGGCCTTGCGCGGGATGTCGATCACCTATTCGAGCCCTCCCATGACGAGACCCCGAAACCCATAGACGCGCCTCAAGCCCTCGTAGGGAATGAGCTCCACCTCGCGACTCTGTCCGGGCTCGAAACGCAAGGCGGTCCCGGCGGGAATGTTGAGACGACAGCCGCGGCTCAGCTCGCGGTCGAACACCAGCGCCCCGTTCGTCTCATAAAAATGGTAATGCGATCCAACCTGGATGGGGCGATCACCACGGTTGGCGACCGTCACGCGCTGGCCCACGCGACCTGCATTCAACCGCACATCGGGGCCCGAGCAGTCGATCTCGCCTACCGTCATCGCATGTCTCTCAAGGAATGGGGTTGTGGACCGTCACAAGCTTCGTTCCGTCGGGAAAGGTGGCCTCCACTTGGATCTCGCTCACCATTTCGGCGATACCCGGCATGACGTCCTCGCGCGTCAACACAGTGGTCCCGTAGCTCATAAGCTCGGCCACCGTGCGCCCGTCCCGGGCCCCCTCCAAAAGGGCGGCGCTGATCAGGGCCACGGTCTCCGGATAGTTCAGCTTAAGGCCGCGCGCCCGTCGCCTTTCGGCGACCAGCGCCGCGGTGAAGATCAGGAGTTTGTCGCGCTCCTGGGGTAAGAGATCCATTGCGTCCCTCTTCTTTCAGGTATGCCATACCCTCGGCTCACAGGCCGCTAGACTAAAACACAGGCGCCGAATGATGCGCCAGGCGCCCACCAGTGTCTGGCGGGCACGATCTGCGCTATCGCCGAGGTAACGCATGACGAGTATCTCGTCATTTTCGGTAAACGACAAGGGCTCGGGGCTTGCGACACAAAGCGCGCGCAGGGGCGCCGCGTCGAACCCACCCATTTTGGTGCAAATGAGAGTCGCGCAGACACTCCGGCCGCCGAGACCGAAGTTTTTGCCAAGAACGGTCCCGCCGCCCTCGAAGAGGGCATGGTCCACCCACAGCGGAAGCCCATCGCGCCACACGTTGAAGCGCTGATCAAACACGCCGTCCTCGAAAGGTTCCGCACTTGCCGGACGCCCCAGGCACACGATATCCCAACCGACGAATGACGCATCGGCCGTCAGCTCGACCCGCAGCACACTGGCGACACGCGCCCGATCAAACAGGATGGCCTCCATCGGCAACCATTCGAGGCGGGCGCCCGCGGCAAGCGTCATGATGGCTTCCTGGCGCACGGAGGGACCGGACGATCGGTAATATTTCGTGGCGGCAGGCGTCGTCAGAAGGGCTGATGCACCCTCCCCGCACCGCACGCTCAAGGTCTGGCGGTCACCTCCCACGTAACCCCCGGGCGAATGCAGGAGATAGGTGTGCACGGGCTCGGGGCCTTCGGGGTAGAACGGGCGCTGCACGCGCGCAGGCCCCCTATGCTCATTGGTGACGAGCACCGTACGCGCGCCTTGACGCGCAAAGTCCAAGCGTAACGACGCATCCCACCCGCCGTCTGAATTGCGCATGCCGGTCCCCTGATGTGCGGCCTCATGCCGCTTCGATCGAGCGCCCATGACAACAGAGCGGGACGCGGGTCTCAAGTCTTTCCTTGCGCCGAGCGTGCGCGCATACGCACCGCGCGGGAACGTAGGCCCCCAGGTCGAACCCGGAACGGGTGCATCGCGACCAAGGGGCACGACGCCCCGAAGAGTCTTTTCCGGACGCTTCCGGCATCGCTTTCGGCTAAACCGTCTTTCCCTCCTGGGCGCGGTCAAGGCGCTTGCCCAGTCGCCGCCGTTGCCATAGGACATAGAGGGCTGGGATGACGAGCAGGGCCAGAATCGCGGCGCTGAACATGCCGCCGACAATAGGGGCGGCGATACGCTTCATGACGTCGGCGCCGGCGCCGTGACTGAACATGATGGGCAAAAGCCCGCCGACGACGAGCGTCAAGGTCATGGCCAGGGGCCGCAACCTCAGCATGGTCCCCTCTATGACCGCGAGCCGTAGATCGTGCCAGGTCTTCAAGGCATCGCGCGCGCGATGCCGGGCCAGGGCTTGGTCGAGATAGACCAACATCACGACCCCGAACTCGGTGGCCACCCCGGCCTGAGCGATGAAGCCCACGGCAACCGCCACCGACAGCTTGTAGCCGAGCCAGTACACGAGCCAAAACCCGCCTACCAAAGACAAGGGGAGCGTCAAAAGAATGATCGCCACCTCCACCCAGCTCCGAAACGTGAAGTACAAGAGCAACGCGATCAGCACCAGCACCGATGGAACGACGATCTCGAGACGCCGGTCGGCGCGACGCATGACTTTGTACTCGCCCACCCACGATACGGTGTAGCCGGCCGGCAAGGCCCCGGTGCGGGCAATCGCGCGACGGGCGCGGGCCACGTACTGCGTTATGCTAGTCCCGGGGGCGAGGTCGATGTAGACCCAGTTGCTCAGTTGTCCGTTATCGCTCGTGAGCATCGGCGGCCCGCCCTCGATACGAAGGCGCGCCAATTGGCCCAGAGGGATCTGGGCGCCGTCGGGGGCGGCGACGCGGCTCGCGGCGAGTGCGGCCAGAGATTGGCGTAAGCGGCGCGGATAGCGCAGCACCACCGGGACCCGGCGCAGGCCATGGACGGCGGTGGTCACGGTGGCGCCGCCGATGGCGGTCTCCACTAAGCGATTGACGTCGGCCACCGACAAGCCATAGCGCGCCGCCCGGGCGCGGTTGGTGCGCACCACGATGTAGCGACCGCCCGTCGCGCGCGCGGCATAGGCGGACTCGGTCCCGGGGACCGTCTGCAAAGCGGCCTGGATGCGCCGGCCAAGCCGCCCCAGAATCGCGAGCCGCGGGCCCGCGATCTTGATCCCAAGCGGGGTGGTAAGTCCGGTCGTGACCATATCCACCCGGTTCTTTATGGGCTGAGTCCAAACGATGGAGACACCCGGGATGTCGAGGACCCGCGTCATGGCGTCCTGCAGCCCGTGCAAGGTCATGCCTGCGGGCCAGTGCGACTGGCGCCGCAAGGTGACGGTGGTATCGAACATGGGCAGTGGCGCCTGGTCAGTCGCAGTCTGTGCGCGGCCGGCCTGCCCGAAGACCGTCTTGACCTCGGGGAAGGTCTTCAGGATGCGATCGGTCTGTTGCAAGACCTGCCCGACCTCGCCGATGGATACCGCCGGATTCTGAAGGACCGGCATGTAGAGCAAGGTGCCCTCGTTCAAAGGCGGCATGAACTGGGACCCCAGGCGACCCAGCGGGTAGAGGATAGTGAGCGTCAACAGCAAGGCCGCGACCAGCATGAGGCGCGGAGCCGAAAGGACCATGCGAATCAAGGGGGCATAGATCGCGGCCACGAAGCGGTTCAAGGGATTCTTGCTTTCCGGCGGGATATGCCCGCGAATGAACCATGCCATGAGGATGGGCACGAGCGTAATGGAAAGCACCGCGGCCACCGCCACCGCGTAGGTCTTGGTGTAGGCAAGCGGCGCAAACAGTCGCCCCTCCTCACCCCCTAAGGCGAAGATCGGCAGAAAGGACACGGCGATGATCACGAGCGAGAAAAAGAGCGCCGGACCCACCTCCTGCGCGGCCACCAGCGCCGACGCCCAGGGACCGCTGTCTGGTTCCCGTTCGAGATGCTTATGCATGTTCTCGATCATCACCACCGCCGCGTCCATCATGACCCCTATGGCGACGGCAATGCCCCCCAAGGACATGATGTTGGCGGGGATCCCTTGCAACCACATGATCACGAAGGCGGCCAGGATGCCAAGCGGCAGGGCCACGATCGCGACCAGCGCCGAACGCACGCGCCACAAAAATGCCACCGCGATGATGGCCACCGCGGCGATCTCCTCGAGGAGCTTTCCGGTCAGGGTGTGGATGCTGCGGGCGATGAGCGGCGCCTGACTATAGGTGGTGACCACCTGCACGCCGGGCGGCAGCGATGCACGCAGCGCGCGTAACTTCCGCTCGACGCGATGGATGACGAGATCGGCGTTGCCGCCCTCGTCCATCATGACCACCCCGCCCACCACCGGCCCCTCGCCATTCAACTCCGCCAGCCCATTGGCAAGCTGCGGTCCACGCTGCACACGCGCGACATCGCGCAACATGACCGGCACGCCGTCGTGCACACCCAGAGGGGCGTGCGCCAGATCGTCGAGGGAACGGATATAGCCCGAGGTGCGCACGATATAGCCCGTGGACCCCATGTCCACGACCGACCCGCTGGTCTCACCGTTGTCGGCGCGGATCGCGGCCTCCACCTGTGGCAAGGTCACCCCATAGGCGAGCAGCTTCTGTGGGTTCACTACCACCTGATACTCGGAGACCATGCCCCCCAAGGTCGCGACCTGGGCGACGCCGGGGACCGCCTGAAGGGCGTACTTCAGTGTCCAGTTTTGCAAGGTCGTAAGCTGCGCGAGATTCAAAGTCCCGCCGGGATCGGTAAGGGCGTATTCGAATACCCAGTCGACCCCCGAGCTGTTCGGCCCAATGGCCGGCACGACCCCGGCCGGCAGGCGCGACTGCGCCTGACTCAGGTACTGGAGTACGAGGTTGCGCGCCTCATAGATGCGCGTGCCACCCTTGAAGAGTACATAGACATAGGAGTCTCCAAACATGGAATAGCCACGCACCGCGGTCGCCCCCGGCACTTCCTGGAGTGTCGTCTCCAGGGGGTAGGTCACCTGATCCTGCACCACCTGCGGGGCCTGCCCGGGATAGCGGGTCTTGACGATGACCTCCGCAGGCGAGATATCCGGCAAGGCCTCCAGCGGGATGTGTGTCAGGGCCAGGGTTCCGGCGACGAGCAGAAACGCGGTGGCGATCAGCACGAGCACCGGATTGGTCATACACCAACGCATCACGGCCCTAATCATGGCGCGCCTCGCCGCCCATGGCGGTCGAACGGCGGTGTCCATGGTCCCCGGCCGTTGAGGGCGGCAGCATACGCGCCCGCACGGCCTGGAACTGGGACTCGGAGTACAGCAGGAACTGGGCCGCGTCGACGACCTTTTCGCCTGCGGTGAGCCCGCGCCTTATGACCGTCCAACCGCGATTCGAGGGGCCGATCGCCACCTGCGTTGGCACAAAGTGTCCGTGAGCGCCGCCGATCATGACGAAATCCCCTTGCCGGGTACGCAATACCGCGCTCGCGGGGACCGCCAAGGCCTGGCGTGGGCGCGCGAGCACGGTCGCCTCAGCAAACATGCCCGGTTTCAGGAGCCCGCCCTGCGCCGGGATGCTCAATCGCGCCGTAACCGTACGCGTCTTGGGATCGAGCGTTGGATAGAGGAAGGTCAGGTGCCCCGCCCACACCCGCCCTGGATAGGCCGGAAGGCTGAGCCGTACAGGATCGCCGATGCGCACCCATGGCAACTGCGACGAGTAGATCGCAACGTTCATCCATACGTGGTCGAGATTCGCGATACGCATGAAATCGTGGCGTGGCGAAATATACCCGCCCTGATGGACACCCAGGCGCAACACCACCCCGGAGACGGGCGCTTTTATGGGAATGGAGCGCAGCGGCCGGCCGCGTCGGTCGAGCGCCTCTAAGTCGGAGCGGGTGAGCCCGAGCAGGCGCAGACGAGCGCGGGCGGCACGCCCAAGTCGCGCCCCACCGGCGGCTTTGGCAATGAAATATTCACGTTCGGCGCTATACAGAACCGGCGCGTAGACCCGCGCCAGCACCTCCCCCTTATAGACCGCATCACCCACGGCGCGCGTGGTGAGTCGCTCGACCCACCCCGAGAAACGCGGATTGATCGCATAGACCCGATTCTCGTCGACCACCACGGTTCCTACGCTATGGATGGGATGGCCCATTTGACGAAGTCGTACCCGAACAAGGCGCACGCCGAGGCTTTGCCTAAGGCGCGGGTCGATCGCCAATCCCGGGTGAGCAGACGCCCCCTGGCCGGTGGCAGCCGACGCATAGACCGGCACATAGGCCATGCCCATATTGTCCTTCATGGGATGATCCGAATGGATGCTCGGGTTCATGGGCGCCGCCCAATACAGAATGCGCCGCTTGGCAGGCTTAGCTTGGGCACGAGCCGTCGGCGCATAGACCGGCACATAGGCCATGCCCATATTGTCCTTCATGGGGTGATCCGAATGGATGCTCGGATTCATGGGGGCCGCCCAATAGAGAATGCGCCGCTTGGCCTTGGCCTGCGATCGCGGCGCCGATGCGGCGCGCGCGGAGGCCGCGGCAGGCTGCACCCTGATATACCAAATCGCCGTCGCGCCAAGCGCTATGACGACACCCGCGAACAGGAATGCTCTCCCCTTATTGGTCATTTCCGTGCCCCCCCGATCGTTGTGTCGTCAGCCAAGCGATTTCGGCCGCCACGGTTTCGAGATCCTTGGTGTCTCTCAGGCGCAGCAGTGCGTATTTGAGCACCCGCCCCTGGGCGGCAAGGGCCGCGTTCATACCGAGGCGCCCGGCCACATAGGCATCCAAGGTCGCGGCAAAGGCGGCGCGGGCCGTGGGCAGGAGCGAGTTTTCCGTGCGCGAAAGTTCGCGCTTCAAGGCCGCGTCGCGGGCCTCGGCACTCTGTAGGCGCCGCACCAAGGCAAGGCTGTGGTCCTCGTAGCGGTAGCGCGCCTCGAGCTTACGGGCGCGCGCCGCATCGAGGCCCTGGTCCTGACGCTCGGCCGGAAAGATCGGCAGACTAAAATCGAGACCCACGGACAGCCAGTTCGGGCTGCCAGGGAAGAAGTCCTTGCCGTAAGCGGCGCTGACCGTGATCGCCGGCCAATAAGCGCTCTTGGCAACGCCGACCGCAGCACGCGCCGCCCGCCACTTATCGCGCGCCGCGAGCAACGCGGGCTGACGATCCACGCGAGACTTGCCAGTGGCAAGAGGGGTCACATGCAGGACCGGCCACGCGGTAGCAAGCACCGGGGGCTGGGAGCGCGCCAGAATCTGGCCGATGCGGGCCCGCGCGGCGGCACTGTTTGCGTGAAGACCGTCCGCACGATTGCGCAGCGCCGCCACGGCAAGCTTGGCGCGCAAGACGTCGGCCAAAGAAGCGCGGCCGGCACGATAGCGGGCACGGGCCGCGGCGAGGGTCTCTCGGGCCAGCTGCTCTTCGCGCGCCACGGCCGCCGCCGCCTTATGGGCATAAAGGGCTGCAAACCAGGCCTCGCGTAGCAAAAAGATGATCTCGGCGCGCCGCTCGTAGCCGGTCTCGATCGCGGCACGCGCCGCATACCGGGCCTTGCGACGTCGGGCGCTGAGTTCGCCCCACGGCGGAAAGGACTGCTTCACGCCAAACTGAACGACGCTCATCTGCTGTTGACGCATGGAGAAGTTGTTGAGCGGCACGTTCTCCGCGCCCAGGGACAGCTGGGGGTCCGGCAGCTGCCCCACGGCGACCGCCTCGTGGCGCAGGGCGAGCGCCGCCTGCCGTAAACTCTTCAGGCTCGGATTGCCATGCACCGCCAAGATCTCGGCCTGTGACAGGCTTAAATGGGCGCGGGGCGCGGCGCTTGCAGCATTCGCAAACCAGATCGCAGCAAAGCAGAACATCGTCGCTAGGGCTCGGGGGCACGGTCCCGCCGTCCGTGCTCTCTCGAAGGAAAGACGGCGGGCGACCGAACAGCTCAGGGCATCACGGGCACGGGGATGCACCGTTTCGGGGCAATTATCAAATTCCATCGAAGCCAGTCCTCGGTTAAGGATCGACACCTGCTTGAAGCAGAGCCAACTTCTCTACCGAAGGACGGTTAAATGAGGAGACGGGCGAAGCGCAGAAACGCGGGTGGGGCACGAGCCGCCGGGCGACTCACAGGCCATGCGGCGCCTCCGGCAAGAGAGACGGTCGCGGGACTCAGATAACGCATGGGGAGCAGCGGGTGGACCATCACAGCGGCCGCCACGTGCGGCCCCAATCTATGGTGGCATTGGAGCTGACGGCAGGCGTTCATGCCCGACACAACGCCGTGCGAGCTCTTTGACATGCCCGCCATGGAGGCGATGCGCGGCATCATCTGGCATACGGCGGTTCTTTGGGGGCCGGCCTGATAGGCCGCTGCCTGCAAGGGCCAAAGCCCCATGAACGCGATCCACGCTGCAAGGAGCATGCGGGGGGAATGACGGAATCGCAACATAGTCCCTGCAGGTGGCAACCGATAGGGGTTCCAGACTAGAGGTGGCAGGCCCGCGCTGTCAAGAGGGACAGCGCAGGCCCGCCGCGCGAGGCAACCTGTCAGTGCCGGACCAGAGTAAAGTGTCGCAACACATTATTCCCGAGGAGTTGCTGTAAGACGGCGAAGAAGACATGGCCCGCCAAATAGAACCACACCAGGTAGGACAACCAGAGATGCACGACGCCAAGGGTCGTGAGGATCCCATATCCGGCGGTGTTTGCGAAAAACCCATAACCACCCGGGATTACGAAATAGATCAAAAGGCCCGTCACGGCCATGCCCGATACCGCAAGCAGGCCTATGCCGTGCATGAAACTCGACAGGCCTACGACATCTCCCGCGCTCGGCAACTTCCCAAGAAAGATGCCCCCCAGCTCGCGCCCGACGCTTCTCAAGCCGGTGCGATTCCATGGGAAGATAACGCCAAGATCATTCCGTGCCCAAGTCCACATCCAATCGACGATGATCACGAGGAGGGTCGCGATACCCAACATGCTGTGAAGAAAAACCCAGTGCGGATGAGTCGCGCGTGACACGATCACTCCTGCCAACATGTCCGCAAGTACTGTAACGGCGAGCGTCGCATGCAGGATGCGCGTGCCGTTGTCCCATGGCCGTGATTCCATAAGTATCTCCTATTTTACTTATATAGCCACCTTTATCGGTCGTGGCTTGAGGCCGTAATCCCACTACGGAAAATAGCGATGACAACGCCATCGTTACTATGATCCGAGAAATTGCGATTTGTCAAAACCTCTCGGACCCCGGGGTCGCGCGGCGCCGTGGGGACCGCCCTGGCAAGGGGCGGCCACGCCGATGCCTACTCTGTGGCAAGACCGGTCCGAGGTGGTTGCCATTCCGAATCTGTCACTATGACATTTACTGGAATATCAGCCGAAGGGTGGCTTATCGCCGGAAGATGTAGCCTCGCATCAGGAAGCCGAGGTTTGTTGCGGCGGACAGCGTCTTAGAAAAGCGAGTAGGGATCGACATCGAGAGACCACCGCACCTGCGCGGCGACCGGGATTTCCGCCACGCGCGCGAGCCAGGCCGTGAGCCAGGACTGCAGGGCGCCGCGTTGTGCGCTCGTCGCCAAAAGCTGCGCGCGGTGGTAGCCCGCGCGGCGCGCGAGCACCGCCGGCAAGATGCAGCCGAGCCGCACTTCGGGCGGGGTCGCCGCGAGGCGCTTGGCGGCCTCCAGAAATCGCAGCGCGATCTCCGGCTTACGGGCCTCGGCGCGCAACAGGGCGCAATGGGTATAGGGCGGGAAGGCGGTCTCGCGCCGTTCCTGCAAAGCGGCTTCCGCAAAGGCCTCATAGTCGAGACGCGCAAGGGGCACCCATAAGGGATGCGCCGGGTGATGGGTCTGGATGAGTACCTGACCTGGTCTGTCGCCACGGCCGGCGCGGCCGGCGACCTGCACGATCTGCGCAAACAACTGCTCATCGGCCCGGAAGTCATTGCCGTGCAGTCCCTGGTCCGCATGAATCACGCCGACTAACGTCATGTTCGGGAAGTCATGACCCTTGGCCAGCATCTGGGTACCGACGAGCACGTCGATCTCATGCCCCCGCACCTTGCGCAACAAGGCGTTGAACGCAAGCCGACTGCCCGTCGTGTCGCGATCGACGCGGGCGACGCGGGCGCCGGGTAGCGCGCGGCGCAGGCCCTCTTCCACCCGCTCCGTGCCGTCGCCGACACGCACGAGCCCCTCATGCCCGCAGGCCGGGCACGCGGTCGGCAAGGGTCGTTCATGCCCGCAATGATGGCAGCGCAGGCGGCGGTCGCCGAGGTGCACGGTAAGGCGGGCGTCGCAGCGATCGCAGGGCGCGTGCCAGCGACATTGGGGACACAAAAGCACCGGGGCATAGCCCCGGCGGTTCAGAAACAGGAGCGCCTGCTCCCCGCGCGCCACATGCGCGCGCAAAGCCGCGATCATGGGGGCCGACAGGCCATCGCGCGCGCGGTCGCGGCCCAGATCGATGAGGCGCACACTGGGCAGCGCGCGGGCCGGCCCCCGGTCCGGTAAGGTGAGGAGGTGGTAACGCCGCTCACGGGCGTGACGGTAGCTCTCAAGGGACGGGGTCGCCGAACCGAGCACGACCGGGACCTGCAGGCGCTTGGCGCGCCATACGGCGAGATCGCGGGCGTGATAACGGAAACCGTCTTGCTGCTTGAAGGAAGCATCATGCTCCTCGTCGACGATCACAAGTGACAGATGCTTCATCGGCGTGAACACCGCTGAGCGCGTGCCCACCACTACGCCCAGGCGCCCGGCGGCGGCGGCCGACCAGACCCGCGCGCGCTCGCCGGCAGCACAGGCGGAATGGAGCGTACCGATCGCAGTCCCGAGGCGCGCCTCGAAGCGCGTGACGAGTTGCGGTGTGAGCCCGATCTCCGGGACCAAGACAAGGGCCTGGCCGCCGGCTTCGACCACCCCGGCCAGCAGATCGAGGTACACCTCGGTTTTGCCACTGCCCGTGACCCCAAACAGGAGAAAAGCGACGAAGGTGCCGAAGGCCGCACGCACCGCGTCGCAGGCGGCCCGCTGATCCGGACGCAAGACCACGCCGTCTGGGCACAGCGTGGATCCGGGCGCCGGGGCCTCGCGCTCCTCGACCAAGCCCTGCGCCATCAAGGCCCGCAATGCGGGCCTAAAGCCGGGTCCCAGGGCCTTCAAGCCGCTCTCATTCAAAATGCCCGCGGCCTTGATAGCCTCCCAGAGGGCCGCCTGCCGTCGGGCCCGACCAAAGCGCGCGGCCTCGGCCGCAAGACCCATGGCGGTGAGCCCGTAGGCGCGCGCGGTCACCGCTTCGTCGCCGCGCTTCAAGGCCCCCGGCAGAGCCGCAAACAAGACCTCGCCCAAAGGATGGTGATAATAGTCGGCGGCGAAGCGCAATAAGCGCAGCTGCTCGCTCGACAAGAGGGGTTCTCGGTCGATGACCGCGAGGATGGGGCGCAAGGTGATGCCCGGCAGGGCTTCGGTGGGGACCTCGATGACAATACCTGTCAACACCCGGCGCCCCAAGGGGACGCGCACACGCACCCCGGGCGCCAAAGGGTGCTCGTATTCGTAGTCGAAGCTCCGCCTGAGCGGAACCGGCAAACTCACGCGAATGGCGACCATGGCAGAGACTCATTATTCCCGGTTCGATCCCGAAACCCAAACGGCTTTCGATTTCGGCGCTAAAGGGCTGGATCAGAAAGCAATTCCACCTTACCCACAGACTCTGTGGATAACTGTGTTGAAAAGCAGCGGGAAGCCGTCCGGCTTTGGCCTGATTGCTGATTCCGCTTTAAACTGATGAAAAAATAGGCGACCTATTTTTCATATTGTTTTTCAATAGGTTAGGTAGATGCGCGAGGGTGCGGCCGGGCCCAGGCGCGGGTCGCGACCGGGGGTCCTGACACACGGCCGAAATGTGAATAACCGACTGACTGCATCAGAAAAAACTGAAATAGAATGCCCCCAAACGGGGCGGCGACGGGGCGCGAGTGGCCCCGGCGGGAAATTTTAGGAAAGCGGACGGCAACTTAGCGCGTGCACAGTTTCCAGGCACACGCCCACCTGCGCGGGATCCACGTCGGGGCGCACCCCGTGCCCGAGATTGAAGACATGCCCCGGCCCCTCGCCGAAATCCGCGAGCACCGCCTCGACCTCCGCCTTGAGCCGTTCCGCGGGGGCGTACAAGGCCATGGGGTCGAGGTTGCCCTGCAGGGCGACACGGCCGGCGGTGGTCGCGCGGGCGGTCGCAAGCGAGGTCATCCAGTCGATCCCAAGCGCATCGCAGCCGGTCTCGGCCAGCGCCGGCAGCCACGAACCGCCGCCCTTGGTGAAGACCACCACCGGTATGGGCACGCCGCCGCGGTTCCGGTTCAGGCCAGCCACGACCGCGGCCATGGGGTCGCGGGAGTAGCGCAGGAAATGGTGGGCGGCGAGGCTCCCGCCCCAGGTATCGAAGATCATGACGGCCTGCGCCCCGGCCTCGATCTGGGCGTTCAGGTAAGCGGTGACGGCGTCCACGAGCACCGACAACAGATCCGAGAGCGCCGCCGGGTCCGAATACAACAAGCCCTTGACCCGCCGGAAGTCATCACTTGCCTGCCCCTCGACCATATAGGTCGCGAGCGTCCATGGGGAACCGGAAAAGCCGATCAAAGGGCAAAGGCCGGCGAGCTCGCGCCGGACCCGACCTACGGTATCGAGCACATAGCGCAGGCTCGCAAACGGGTCCGGGGCCCGCAGACGGGCGATGTCGTGGCGATCGCGGACCGGGTGCGCGAATCGCGGCCCCTCGCCTTCCACGAAAGACAGGCCAAGCCCCATGGCGTCCGGGACCGTCAGGATGTCGGAAAACAGGATCGCGGCATCGAGGGGGTATCGGCGTATCGGCTGGATCGTCACCTCGCAGGCCAGCTCGGGGTTCTGGCAGAGGTTCATGAACGAGCCCGCCTGCGCGCGCAGGGCCCGGTATTCGGGCAGATAGCGGCCGGCCTGGCGCATAAGCCAAGCCGGGGTCATGTCCACCGGCATGCGCATGAGCGCCCGGAGCAGTCGGTTACTGCGGTCCGACCCCGCGTCGAGTTTCGTCATAATTTGAGGTAGTCCAGTATCCCCTCTGCCGCCTGCCGCCCCTCGTACACCGCCGTCACCACGAGATCCGAGCCACGCACGGCATCGCCCCCGGCGAAGACCTTGGGCTGTGTGGTCTGGTGTCGGTAAGGGCCCGCTTCGGGGGCCTTGATGCGCCCCACGCGGTCGGTCTCTATGCCGAACTCGGCAAGCCACGCGGGCGGGCTGGGACGAAAACCGAAGGCCACGATGACATCATCGGCGGGTATGATCTGCTCGGTCCCGGGGACCGGCTCGGGACGGCGCCGGCCACGCTCGTCCGGTGGTCCGAGCACGGTCTCCACCACGCGTACGCCCTCAACGCGATCCGTTCCCAGGATCTCCACGGGGGCGCGATTCCACACGAATTGTACCCCTTCTTCCTTGGCATTGGTCACCTCGCGCCGCGACCCCGGCATATTGGCCTCATCACGCCGGTACACGCAGGTCACGGACGCCGCGCCCTGCCGGATCGCGGTCCGATTGCAGTCCATGCCCGTGTCGCCACCGCCCAAGACCACCACCCGCCGGCCCTTGAGGTCGACGTAGGGGGCCTCGCCCTCGGGAAGCCCGAGGTCGCGGCGAATGACGCCCGCGAGATAAGGGAGCGCCTCATGCACGCCCGGCAGATCCTCGCCCGGAAACTCCCCCTTCAGGTAGGTGTACGTGCCGACCCCCACGAACACCGCGTCATAATCGCGCAAGAGATCGCCAAACGGCAGATCCTCGCCGATGCGGGTATTCAAGACAAACTCGATGCCCATCCCCTCCAGGATCGAGCGCCGCACGCGCACGACCTCCTTCTCGAGCTTGAAGCCCGGGATGCCGAAGGTCAGCAGGCCGCCGATCTCGGGGTTGCGGTCGTAGACGACCGCCTGCACGCCGTTACGCGCCAGCACATCGGCGCACGCAAGCCCTGCGGGACCCGCACCGATCACGGCGACGCGGCGTCCGGTCGGCCGCACGGCGCTCAGATCCGGACGCCACCCGCGCGCGTAGGCCTCAGTGAAGATGTATTTCTCGATCGACCCTATGGTCACGGCCCCGAAGCCGTCATTCAAAGTACAGGCCCCCTCGCACAGACGATCCTGCGGACAGACGCGACCGCAGACCTCCGGGAGACTGTTGGTCCTATGCAAAAGCTCGGCGGCCTCGAAGATGTTCTCC
The DNA here is from genome assembly GCF_054609335.1 of Acidiferrobacter sp. NCBI lineage: Bacteria > Pseudomonadati > Pseudomonadota > Gammaproteobacteria > Acidiferrobacterales > Acidiferrobacteraceae > Acidiferrobacter > Acidiferrobacter sp. The sequence continues at coordinate 15,400 of NZ_JBTRWP010000058.1, forward strand.
TCGGCGATCAGCTTGAGCCAGTTCGGGATGTAGTTGTGGACCGGGCAACGCCATTCGCAATACGGGTTGCCGCAGCCGAGACAGCGGCCGGCCTGCTCCGCCGCCTTCTTGGCATCGAAGCCCCCGTAGATCTCTCGATGGTCGTGGATGCGAACGACCACATCCTTCTTGATAGGATCGGTCCGCGGCTTGTCCAGAAACTGAAAAACGTCCGCCATCAGTGGCTCTCCACAAGCAGGCTGTCGAGACGCACCGCCTTGGGCTTCACAAGCCACATATGCCCCGCCGCCTCGGACCAGTCGGCGATGAGACCGCGCGCATAAGCGCTGCCCGTCGCCTTAGCGTACTCCGCCACGCGACCACGCAGGAACACCTGATAGGCGTCCATTGCCTCGCCCGTGATGCGGTGAATATCGATGAGCTCGTGGTTATAGCGATCGACGAACACGCCGGTCTTGTCGTAGACGAAGGCGAAGCCGCCGGTCATGCCGGCCCCGAAATTCAGGCCGGTCTCACCAAGGACTATGACGCACCCGCCGGTCATGTATTCGCAGCCGTGGTCGCCCACGCCCTCGACGATCGCAAGCGCCCCACCGTTGCGCACCGCGAAGCGTTCGCCAGCAAGCCCCGCCGCGTACAACGTGCCCCCGGTCGCGCCGTAGAGGCAGGTATTGCCGATGATGGCCGCCTGCTCGCTCGCAAAACGCGAATCGCGCGGCGGATAGACCACGATGCGCCCCCCGGCCATGCCCTTGCCGACGTAATCGTTGGCATCGCCCTCGAGCTCGATGGCAAGCCCCGGGGCGTTGAAGGCGCCAAGACTCTGTCCGGCGGACCCCTTGAGCCTCAGCGTGATGGCCCCCGCAGGCAGCCCCGCGGCGCCGTAACGGCGGGCGATCTCACCCGAGAGCCGGGTGCCCGCTGAGCGGTGCACATTGCGAATGTCATAGTTCAAGACCACAGGCTCGCGGGTCGCAAGCGCGGGGCCCGCAT
>NZ_JBTRWP010000059.1:0-15385 GCF_054609335.1 Acidiferrobacter sp.
CTTGATATGCGCGTCATTCATGATGGTTTTCATCCCTCATCATGAACAGGAACCGGGTCGGGTTCAGTATCATTTCATGTTAGAAACAGGCCCTCCCTTCAGTATCATTTCGTATTGGAAGAGGCTGGCGGGTGACGTGCGCGGGTCTTTGCGGTACGATGCCCCGCTTTGTGTGCGCACATTCTTGAAGACCCTTTCCCGGCAGGACTCTCGTGCTTTCAACCGCTCAGCTCACCATGCAGTTCGGGGCCGCGCCCCTTTTTGAGAACGTTACCGTCAAGTTCGGTTCCGGGCACCGCTATGGCCTCATAGGGGCCAACGGTTCCGGCAAGTCGACCTTTATGAAGATTCTGGGCCGCGACATCGAGCCCACCTCCGGGGTCGTCTTGTGGGAGGCCGACAAGCGTGTCGGTAAGCTCCGCCAAGACCAGTTCGCCTTCGAGTCCAATACGGTCTTGGATACGGTCATTATGGGGGACGCGGAGCTCTGGCGCCTGAAGTCCGAGCGGGACCGGCTCTATGCGCTCCCGTCTTTGAGTGAAGAGGATGGGATGCGGGTCGCGGAACTCGAGGCCGACTTCGCCGCGCGCGATGGCTATACGGCCGAGTCGCGGGCCGCCGAGCTCCTGACCGGGCTTGGGGTGCCGGTTGCCCAGCACGCCGGGCCTATGAGCGCGGTCGCGCCCGGGTGGAAGCTGCGCGTGCTCCTGGCGCAGGCCTTGTTTCCGGATCCGGACATACTGCTCCTCGATGAGCCTACCAACCATCTGGACATTCATACGATCCGATGGCTCGAGGATCTCTTGGTCGATCGGCGCAGCACCATGGTGATCATTTCGCATGACCGCCATTTTCTGAACCAAGTATGCACGCACATTGCCGACCTGGATTATGGTGAGGTGCGAATATTTCCCGGCAATTACGACGAATATATGATCGCCGCTACCGAGGTGCGCGAACGACGGCTCGCCGATAACGCCAAGAAGAAAGCCCAGATCGCTGGTCTACAGGCCTTTGTGAGCCGCTTTTCGGCGAATGCCTCCAAGGCCAAGCAGGCCACCTCGCGGGCCCGGCAGATCGACAAGATCAAGCTCGATGAAATTAAACCCTCGAGCCGCGTGAGCCCTTATATCCGATTCGATATGGAAAAAAAGCTCTATCGCCAGGCGCTCGAGATACGCGGCATGGCGCAGGGCTATGATGAGATCCTCTGGCGGGATCTCGATCTCTACGTGACCGCCGGGGCTCGTATCGGTGTGATCGGCGCGAACGGGGCGGGGAAGACCACGCTTCTGCGTACGCTCGCCGGGGAGCTCAGTCCGCGCCAAGGGGAGATTCAGTGGGCGGAGGCCGCGCGTGTCGGTTATTGCGCGCAGGACCACGGGGACGATTTTGCCGAGGATCTCACCTTGCTTGCTTGGATGAGCCAGTGGGGGTCCACGAGCCACGACGAACAGGCGATACGCGCGGTGCTCGGGCGCTTGCTTTTTTCTCGCGAGGAGAGCGAGAAATCGGTACGCGTGTTGTCGGGGGGCGAGCGCGCCCGCATGATTTTCGGCAAGCTCATGCTGCGTTCGCCGAATGTCTTGATATTGGACGAGCCCACCAATCATCTGGATATGGAGTCCATCGAGGCCTTAAATCTGGCCTTGGTGCATTACCCCGGCACCCTTATCTTCGCAAGCCACGACCGCGAGTTTGTGTCGTCGCTTGCGACCGAGATTCTGGAGCTGCGCGACGGGCGGATCACGAGCTTTGGTGGCGGCTACGAGGATTATCTGAAAACCCGCGGGGCGACACCGTCACGCGCGGCTGCGCATTGACAGACGCTCTACGGGTGCGGTGTTTCCAAGGAGTGTGGGCAGATCGACTGCCCGCAGCCCGCGGGCCGCGAGCCTCTGGAGTAGGGAGGGCAGGACCGTATCTATGACCGGCCGGCCCTGCCGGTCGCGCGCGTTGCGGCCGTCATGCAGGAGCAGGATGGCACCTGGCTGGATGTGATGTGTAACGCGTCGCAAGATTCTGGCAGGTACAGGGTCTAGGGTGTCGAATCCGCGGTGTGACCAAGCGGCGTATCGGAGTGCGCGTTCTGCGAGCAGCGGGGCAAGCCACGGGTTACGAAAGCCGGCAGGCGCCCGGAAATAGGCCGGTGGCCGATCGCAGAGATCGGCGAGCAGGTCTTGGGTGTCATCGATCTCGCGCGCGAGCTTGTGGGATCCGAGGAGCGCGAAGCGCGGGCTATGGCGCCAGCTGTGGTTTTCTATACTATGCCCGGCCATGGCCGCGCGGCGCACGAGGCCTGGCCACTGTCGCGCCCGGGCGCCAATACAAAAGAAGCTGGCTTTGGCGCCATACCGGGCCAGGATGTCGAGGATCCGCGGGGTGAGAGCCTCGTTCGGACCGTCGTCGAAGGTAAGGGCGACCTGCGCCTCCGCGGTGGGCGCGCTTGTGATCGTGGGACCCACGAACGAGCAGCGTGGGCAGAGGCAGGCGGCGGCCAGCGCGGCTTGGCTGGCGGCGACCGCACCTAAGGTTGGCGCCATCGGCATGGCATGCGTACTGGCGACGACGGTCACGATGCCGTCTAGGATATTGACCATCTGAAAGACGTCGCGTGCGTCGATCCGTGCCATTATCGGATCCCACCAGGCCTCAGGGCGTTGGGCATGCACGCGCAAGGCGAGGGGGGACGCGCGCGATCCTGCCGTGGCTCGGGTCTAAAATGTGAGGAGGAACAAGCCTTATGCATGATCGCGGGACGACCTACAGCGGGTCTTGCCGGAGCACGACGCTAGCGCGCGTCGGGCGCATCATGTCTTCGGCTCAGGGCATGTCGGTCGCGCGGGTACGGCATTGGCGAGAAAGTACACGCATTCCGATCGGCCGGCAAGGTAAAGCGGTGGGGACGGAGGGCGGTCATTGCGTCGAAGCCGCCGGGGACGCAAAGGTCGTCGGTTGCGGCTGTGGCGGCCGGGGCGTCTTGCGCCCCCTATTCGAATAAACGGGTTATGCGGATATTTTATCATCCAGCCGAGCGGCTGAGCGAGATCGAGAGCCGGCGCGATGTGCTTGGGGTGGTGGCATACGGCGCCGCAGAGCCCGGGCGCGCCTGGTGCGGGCAGGCGCCCTATCTGGGGGTGGCGCTGAGCCCTCACGGGGCGCCTGTGTGTGAGGTCATCACAGGGGGCATGGTCAAGCGTGGTGCGCGCCACGATGTGCGTTATGCGCACGATGGCGAGTGGTTGTTTGCGGCGATAGCAGTGGATGCCTCGGGCGCGATCGAGGCCGCCGCAATCTTGGCCTACGAACGTCTCCTGCAGGTGGCCGGCGAGGAAGGCTACGGTTGCCTGATTCGGGCCTGGCAGTATTTCCCCGCCATCCATGGGGTGGAGGAAGGTCTCGAGCGCTACCGGCAATTCAATCGCGGACGCCATCATGCCCTTGGGAGCCATCTGGCGCGAGGCGGGATACGCCCGGCCGCGACCTGTATCGGGACGCACGCGGGACACCTTACGGTGTACATGCTGGCGCGACGAGCGCCGGGTGTGGCTATCGAAAACCCACGACAGGTTGCCGCTTACCAGTATCCGAAGACGTACGGCCCGCGCCCGCCCGACTTTGTGCGTGCGATGAAGGTGGTAAGTGAGGGGCAGCAGTGGTTGTGGATCTCGGGCACGGCCGCCATCGTGGGGCACGAGAGTTGTGCCGCGGGGAACATGGAGGCACAGATGCGTGAAGCTTTCGCCAACCTCGATCTTGTGGTGGCGAGCGCTGATCTGGGAGAGGATCGGCGCGTGGTGGCGACCAAGGTCTATGTGCGCGGCGCGGGGCCCTTGCCGGCCTTGCCGGGTCCTTGGGCCTGCGCCCCGGTGCTGGTTCTCACGGGCGATATCTGTCGGAGCGAGTTATTGATTGAGATCGAGGCTGTCGTGACCGCTGGCGTCTGAGACCAAGGGGCGCCAAGATAGGGTTGGGGCGATCGGCGAGAACGACGCCTGAGGAGGGGGGATGGTGAAGGTTTTTGGGGGCGGACCGGGCCCTAAGAGGGGCGTGCGTCTTGCCTATGCCGTTTTGGGCGCGTTCGCGATCAGCGCGGCGGCCGCCCGGCAGTCCCACTACCGCGGGGGGCTCGGGGTCGCGGTATTTCTCGCCCCTACCTATCCCGGGTCGGACAGCGAACGCGTGTTCGCCTATCCCTACCCGTACTGGGAATATGAATCGCCGAGATGGCATCTCCACCACGAGCATCTGCGTGCCCATTGGGGTCGCCATTCGCCGCTCAGTGTGGGTATCGGCGCCAACGGTTCGCCCCCGGACGCGGCCGGCACGCCCGATGCGCGTGCCGGCATGCCGGCGCTCGCACCGACCTTCGCCTTGGGGCCCGATGTCCTATACCGGTTGGCATGGCGGCGCGGGGGGCGGGCTTGGCTTGGGGCTCGGGTCCGCTACCGATGGGCGATCGACCCAGGTCTGCGGCTCGCGCCGGTCGGGAGCAGTGCATCGGCCTTCCTGGAGTGGCGCACCATCCGGGGGCGCACATGGCCCATTGTGGTAAGCTTTGGCCCCGTTTTTCGCAGCCGCGGGGTCAACGGCTATTTCTTTGGGGTCCCGGCGGACGAGGCGGTGATCGGCCGGCCGGCGTATGCAGCACCCGGCGGATATGCGGGCATGCGCTTGACGGCGGCCGTGAGCCGCCGCGTAGGGTCTTTTGATTTCTCGGTTTTCGGACGCTATCGGAATTACCGCGGCGCGGCGTTCGCGTCGAGCCCCTTGATGAAGGCTTCCAATACCTTGATGGTGGGAGTCGCGGTCGTGTGGGTGTTCATCCGCTCGCCCAGCCGCGCGTGAAGCGCACGCGGGTGCAGCGTGGGCGTTGTGGGTATGGTTGCAGATTTTGTGGGAGTTTTTGCGAGGGTACGTTGCGTGAAGAGTGAGCAAACCGACTTTGAGCGCGAGATTGCGCAGTTGCTTGTCAGCAGTCTGAATTTGGCGCTCGATCCGGTCTCCATTGATCCGGAGGCCCCGCTTTTTCGGGAGGGGCTGGGGCTTGATTCGATCGACATGCTGGAGATCGCGCTTGCGATCTCGCAGCATTATGGTATCCAAATGCGTTCGGACGATCCGGAAAACGGGACGATTTTCGCGTCACTTAGGGCGCTGACAGCCGCTATCAAGGCGCGTCGGGCATAAACGGGTTCCGGCCCCGGGCTTTCCGGGAAGGCGTGGTTTGAGGGGCGGTGATGGCCCAGGCGTGGTTTGAGAAGCGTGAGCGGGGCAGTGGCTTGGGTATGCGTATCGCCCGCACCCTGGTGCTTGCGCTTGGTCGGCGAACGGGCAGGGCGCTCCTCTGGCCTATCACCGCCTATTTTTTTTGCTTCCTCCGGGAGGGGCGTGTTGGCTTGCGTCGGTACTATGTGGCCCTGGAGGGGCGCCGGCCCTCGCTACGCACCTTGTTTGCCCACTACCTTACCTTCGCGCGGACGGTCCTGGATCGCGCCTATCTGCTGGCGCGTCACCCTGATGCGCCGCCCTATGAGATCCGCGGTTTCGACGCCGTAAGCCCCTACCTTGACCAGGGCCGGGGCGCGGTCTTGATCGGCGCCCATTTGGGGAGCTTCGAGGCGGCGCGCGCGGCCGCGTCGCTGCGGCCGGAGCTCAAGGTCCAGGTCATCATGAACGTCGGCGTGTCGCGCAAGCTGAATGAGACCTTGGGGGCCTTGGACCCTGGCGCGCAAGACTCGATTCTGGCGCTCGGGGGGGCGGCGTCTCTTTTGCGGGTCAAGGAGATATTGGCGGAAGGGGGGCTCGTGGGTCTCATGGGCGACAGGCCTTTGGGGGGTGAACCGACTTATGAGGCCGAATTCCTCGGCCGCGTGGCCCGTTTTCCACTCGGTCCTTTGCGGCTTGCGGCGACCCTCCAGGTACCGGTATTCTTCTTCACCGCACTCTACCGCGGCGCCGCCACGGGCGCTTGCCGCTACGAGTTGGTATTCGAGCCGCTGTGTGGCCCCGCGCCGGAGGCCGCTTTGCGGGGCGAGTGGATGCGACGACTTGGGGAGCGGTATGTGGAGACCCTTCAGGCGTACTGTCGCGCAGCACCTGACAACTGGTTCAACTTTTATGACTTTTGGCAAGTCCCAGATAGCGGCTCGCCTCGGAGGCCTACTCCTGGTGATGGTCGCGACGACCGTGTGGGCCCACGAGCGCCCATGGAACGTTCCGACGCTCCTCAAGATGTTGGCGCGCGGGGTGAACGGTAAGGTTCGATTTACCGAGACCAATCATCTGGCAAGCCTCCGGCGCCCCGTCCGCGCCCATGGCACCCTGCAATACATCAAGCCCGCAACGCTCATCATGACGCAAAGTGCGCCCCGAAAGGCCGTTTATCGCATCGTCGGCAATCGCTTGTTCGTTAACGGTGCGCGGCGCGGAGTACCGGTCACCCGCTACCCCGGAGTGGTGGCGATCGTGTCGGGATTCGAGGGTCTGCTGAGCGGCAATTACGCGCTCTTGGCGCATGACTTTACGACGCATCTCACGGGGGATCGCAAGGCCTGGCATCTGCTTCTGACACCGCGGCTTGCCTCGCTCAAGCAGGCACTCTCGAGTGTCGCGATCAGCGGCCGGGGCGCGGCGCTTGTGGAGATCGAGACGCGGGCGCCGAACGGCGATACGTCGGACATGCGCATCCTGCGGTGAACGCCAAAGCCTTGGCCTTGGGGCTCACGCTTGCGTGGCTTGCCGTGATGGCGGGCCTGGCGGTCGTCATCGTGAAGACTGGCCGCTTCGGCGGGAGTCTGACCGCGTTCCTGCCGACTTCCGGAAATACCGTGCAGCGGGCGCTCGTGCAGGGTCTGCATAAGGGCGAGGCCTCGCGCGTCTTGATGGCGGCGGTCAGCGGCGGGAGCGCCGTCCAGCGTCTCAGGGCCTCCCGCGCCCTCGTGGGGCTTCTGCGCCCGCACAAGGCGGTGTTCGCCCTGGTCGCTAATGGTGGGCGGGGGGCGGCGCGCGATGTGGAGGGATTTCTGTCTCGCTATCGCTATCTCCTGGCGCCGCGCACAGCGTGGACCGTGGGTGCTTTGCGTGTGGACTTGCAGCGTGATCTGGCCATCCTCGAGTCGCCGGCGGGCCTCACTTCAGGCGAGATCATGGCAGACCCCACAGGCGCGCTCATGGCCGCCGCCCGGCCCTGGATGGGGGGCGGTGGTCCGCGGTCGCGTCATGGGGAATGGGAGTCGCGCGACGGTCGTTCGGCCCTCCTGCTCATGGAGACGCATCGCTCGGGATTCTCGGTCACGCCCCAACGACGCGCCTTGCACCTGATTCACGCGGCGTTCACGCAAGTCGCTCGAGGCACGCCGCTTACCCTGACGATGGCCGGGACCGGAGTCGTGACGGTGGCGGCCAATGATCGGGTCGCCGCGAGCGCCAAGGTCCTGACCATGATCGATCTCTTCCTGGTCGCGGGGATCTTGTTCTTCGTCTATCGTTCGGCGCCGCCCATGGTGGCGAGCCTCGTGCCGCTTACGAGCGGCGCCATGGTGGCGATGGCCGTTACCGCGCTCGCGTTCCCACGCCTGGCGATCACCACTTTGGGCTTTGGGACGATGCTGATCGGTGTGGCGATGGATTACCCCACCTATGTGTTGCTGCACATGGGGCCGAGTGAAGGTGCGGAGGCGGCCGCTCGGCGCGTGGCGCGCGCCCTGGGGCTTGCCATGATCGCCATGGTGATCGGTTTCTCGACCATGATTGTCTCGCGGCTCGCAGGTCTCGTGCAGCTCGGCGTCTTCGCCTGCGCGGGCCTTGTCGCTTCCGCACTTGCCGCGCGCTACCTTCTGCCTTTCATGATGCCGGCCTGGCGGCCGACGGCCGACCTCAGTGTTTGGGATCGGCGGGCATCGCGCGCGATGAGCGGGCTGCGGCGCGCGCGCTGGGCAAGCGCGGTGGTGGCGCTTGGGGGGCTCGGGGTACTCGCCTATCGGGGCTCGGGCGTATGGGACGATCATCTGTCGGCCTTGAGCCCGGCCCCCCATGCCCTAATGGCGCGTACGGGCCGTATGGCGGGCGAGTTCGGTGTGCCTGGTCTGTCGTCACTTGTGGTTGTGAGCGCGGACAACACCCAGCAGGCTCTGGCGCGCAGCGCCGCACTCATGCCGGTTCTGGAGAAACTCCGTAAGCGCGGGATGGTCGCGAGTTACCAACTGGCGGCAGGCTATCTGCCGACCTTAGCCACCCAACGCCGTCGCCAGCAGGCCTTGCCGACCGCCGCGGTTTTGCAGCGGCGACTGCGCGCGGCCGCCGCCCACATGCCGTTTCGCGCCCGCGCGTTCCGACCGTTCCTGGCGGCGGTTCAGCAGGCACGGCACGAACCTCTTTTGCGGCCCGAGGACTTGCCGGCACCCGTGCGCGCGCGGCTGAAAGGCCTGCTCGTGCGCGTGCATGGCCACGTGGTGGCCTTCGTGCGTCTCTCGGGCGTGCATAATCCCCGTAGGGTGCATGCAATGATCCGGGCAAGCCATGTCGAAGGCGCACACTTCGTGGTGGTTAAGCGGGTCGTAGGCGCCCTCATGGGGCGCTATCGCGCGGCGCTTTTGAAGCACTCGATCGTGGCGGCCTTGCTCATGGCGTTGGTCATCGCCATCGGATTGCGGTCGGCGCGGGAGGCCTTGCGGCTCGTCTTGCCTATGGCGGCGGCGATCCTCACGACCTGCGCGATAGTGGTGTTGACGGGCCCGGGGCTCACGCTCTTGAATCTCGTGGCTTTGTTGCTCATTGCGGGCCTGGGCATGGGCTATGCCTTGTTTCTCGGCGACCACGGTCTGATCACAAACCGGCGACCACTCGCGCCCTGGATTTGCGCGGCCACGACCATAACGGGCTTTGGCGTCATGGCGTTTGCGTCGGTTGCCATGTTGCGCCAGGTTGGGCTGACTGTGAGTGTGGGCGCATTACTTGCGCTGATCTTTACCGCCGCTTGGTCTTCCGGGCGCGGGCGTACCGCCGAAGGGGCATGATGGGGATGGATATCGCTGTACACCGTTATACCTTGACGAGCGCCTTTGGCCAGGGCCTCGCGGCGAATCGCGCGGGACTTACGGGTGGCCGTTCGGCGCTGTCTTCGTATGCGCTCGCCGATGGCTTTCCGTGCGCGCTTGGCCGCGTGTCAGGCCTCGAGGACGTAGTCATAGCGGAGCGGTTAGCGCGTTACGATTGCCGCAATAACCGCCTGGCGGAGCTTGCGCTCGAGACCGACGGTTTCAAGGATGCAGTGGCGGCTGTGATCCGCGACGTGGGCGCGGGGCGTGTAGGGGTTGTGATCGGTACGAGTACGTCGGGCATCGCCACGACCGAGGCCGCTTATCGTTCGGCGGCCTTTGCCCGAGACGGGGTACTCGCCGCCGACTTCCCTTACCGCGAGACCCACAATGTCTTTTCATGCGCGGATTTCGTGCGCCGTTCTCTCGGTGCTCAGGGGCCCGCACTCGTGGTGTCGACGGCCTGCTCTTCGAGCGCCAAGGCCTTTGTCGCGGCGGCGCGTCTCGTGGCTTCGGGGACCTGCCGGGCGGTGGTCGTAGGGGGCGTCGATAGCCTCTGTGACACCACACTCTACGGCTTTCATTCGTTGGGACTCTTGTCGCGCGGTCATCCGCGCCCCTTCAGCGCCCATCGTGATGGCATCGGTGTCGGCGAGGCGGCCGGTTTTGCCTTGGTGGGGCCGCCCACGCTTTTTGGTGCGCGGGGCGGTCTCCATTTGGTGGGGGCCGGCGAGAGCTCCGATGCTTATCACATGACCGCACCCCACCCCGAGGCGCTCGGGGCCCGTGAGGCCATAGGCGCCGCTCTGCAAGACGCCGGCTGGGCCCCCGAGGACGTCGATTATGTCCATCTGCATGGCACGGGGACGCCGCACAATGATGCGGCCGAGGACCAGGGACTCGCGCGACTGGGGCTTGCGGGCGTCCCCGCCGGGTCCACCAAGGGCGCGATCGGGCATACCCTGGGGGCCGCTGGCGTGTGTGGGGTCGCCTTCGTGGGTCAGGGCATGGAGGCTTGCTTCATGCCGGGCACGGCCAATACCGAGGCCCGCGATCCCACGTTCCATTCGGATCTGCTGTTAGCTGGCAGGCCCGGGGTCATTCGGCGCGCCCTGGTCAATACCTTCGGTTTTGGGGGGAGCAATTGCAGTCTCGCGCTCGAGTGGCGCTCATGACGGTCTCTATAGCCGGTTTTGGCGTTCTGGGGCCGGGCTTGCCGGACGCCGAGGCCTGTCGCAGGGCGCTCACCGCTGAAGAAAGCTATCAAGGGGGCGCGGTGCGTGCCCCGCTGGTCGAGGGGCTTTCCGCCAATGAGGCGCGCCGCTGTCCAACGACGGCCCGTTATGTCTTGGACGTCGGCCGCCAGGCCCTGCGCTCGGCGGGCTGGGAGGCCGCAGGCGTGACGACGGTGTTGAGCTCAGGGAGCGGGGATCTGGAGATCCTGGACAAGAACTGCCGGGCTTTGGCCACGGCTCCGATCGCCCTGTCGCCGACGCTGTTCCACAATTCGGTCCATAACGCCGCCGGTGGTTATTGGGGGATCGCGACCGGCTCGCGGGCGGCCACGACGAGCCTCTCGGCCTATGACGATAGTTTTGCTGCGGGGCTGCTCGAGGCCCTGACGACTGTGGCCCCCGGTCGGCCGTGTCTTTTGATCGCCTATGATCTCCCGCCGCCCGCGGCGCTAGCCCAAGTGCGCAAAGTGTCGGCGCCGTTTGCGGTGGCGTTCGCGTTGTCTATGGATGCGCCCGCTGGATCATGCGCCACACTTTCCTGGGAGTGGGGGCCGGCCACAGGCGAGGGCGCGTCCTGCATGGCCTCACCGGTACTTGAGGCCTTGCGTCTTGGGAACCCAGCGGCGCGTTGTCTGCCGCTCCTGCGCGCGCTTTGCAACGGCAGATCCGAAACCTTATCGTGGGCTTATCCCGAAGGCGGCGCGCTCCGCGTGGCGACTCTCTTCGACGCATGAAAATGCTCTGAAGGATCCCATGGGGGAGCGATCACGCGACCGGTCGCCTCCAGAGAGGAGACGGGTGTGGGCACACGGGTGGTCTGTGCCTGTTGGATGAGGCCTCAGTCCGTCGACCGCCCCTTGGCGACCGCGGGGATCCGTCTCTGCGGTTCTCAGTGGTGGTGGCCCTTTACCGCATGCCAGAAGGCGAGCCCTCCGGCCTTGGCGGCGTGCCCGACTTCAAGGCCGGCCTTTTTGGCGGCATGCCCGATCGCAAGCCCGACATGCTTGGCCTTATGGCCGACCTCGCGCGCAGCGGTGCCTAAGCTGTGGCCCACGTGGCGCGCATCACGATCGATGCTGGCCGCTGCCGGTGGGCTGGCCGCGGCCAATGTCCCCAAGACGACACAGAAAAGCGCGAGTTGGCGCAGGGTGTTACCTGTGCCATGGGGCCGATCTTTCCGAGAGCAGGATCCGTAGGGATTGTGCATAGCGATGGTTTAAGGTGAATGGTGAGTCCTGCCCAGTGTAGCAGGAATCAGCGGTGGCAAGGAGAGCGGGTGGGCCGCCGCGCCGCGTGATGTCCGAAGGCCGCTTGCCGACCCCGGGTGGGGCGCTTATCGTATGTCCCGGAAGGCCGATGGAAAGGCGCGCGGGGCGCCGCTTCGGGCAAGTCGAAGGCCATAAAAGAGGGCCAGGAGGATGGTATGTCGGAACCGATCAAAGCATGGGCGGCCTCCGGGCCTGCCCAGCCGTTTGAACGCTACTCCTTTGATCCAGGACCACTCAAGGCTGATGAGGTGGAGATCCATGTCGAGCACTGCGGCCTCTGCCACTCGGATCTTTCTATGTGGGAAAACGAGTGGGGGCGCTCGGTCTATCCCTTGGTGCCCGGTCACGAGGTGATAGGCCAGATCGTGGCGCGCGGTCGTGAGGTCCGAGGTCTCATTGACGGCCAGCGCGTGGGTCTTGGTTGGTTTGCGCGTAGCTGTATGCACTGTAGCCAATGCCTGCGGGGGGATTTCCATCTTTGTCCGCAGACCGAGGCTACGATCGTGGGACGCCACGGCGGCTTCGCCGAACGGGTGCGCTGTCATTGGGCATGGGCCATCCCCTTGCCTCAAGCCTTGGCATCCGCCTCGAGCGGGCCACTCTTCTGCGGCGGGATCACGGTGTTCAGTCCGTTGATGGAATTCGATGTGCGGCCGGTCGAGCGCGTAGGCGTGGTGGGGATTGGCGGGCTTGGACATCTGGCCCTCAAATACTTGCGCGCCTGGGGTTGCGATGTGACGGCCTTCACCTCGCATGCTGGCAAGGCCGGGGATCTGGAGGCGATGGGTGCCCATCGGGTTGTCGGCAGCCGCGACGAGCGCGCGATAGCCGATCTCGCCGGATCCCTGGACCTTCTCATGGTGACCACGAACGCAGCCCTGGATTGGTCGCGCTTCCTCTCGACGCTCGCACCACGCGGCCGTCTCCATTTCGTGGGTGCGGTTCTGGAGCCCCTGGCCATCCCTGCGTTTGGTCTCATTTCGGGACAAAAGTCGGTGTCGGGATCGCCGCTTGGGCGCATCAGCACCATTAAGCATATGTTGAGCTTTTCCGAACGACACGATATTGCTCCTCTGGTCGAGCACTTCCCCATGAGTCGTGTCAACGAGGCGTTTGCGCATTTGCGTTCCGGGAAGGCGCGCTACCGCATCGTTCTGGACGCGGACTTCTGAGGGTCGTGTCAGGGATTCGTGCGTGGCTTGTCCAATAATGGAATTGGACTAAATATAAATCGCGTTGGATTCATGGAAGCCCTGGACTTGCCCGGTGTTTGGGCTGGTGATAATGTAAATGCCACCGCCGCATGGATCCGCCGAGCGGCCTGGGGAAAGACCAGAGTAGGGCTTCCGAATATGCGTAAAAGACTCGCGTGTCTGTCGAGGGCGGATCTTTTGAACCTCGCAGAGTTGTCTCATGCGACGGCGAAGACAAAGAGCATCGAAGGGGCCACTGCGCTCTTTCGGTCGCTTGAAGCGCTCCTGCCTCTCCGCGGCGCCGTATGGGTGCTGGCGCGATGGGATGTCAACGGTGAAATGTGCGGCGTGCATCAGCTCTTGAACTTCGGATACCCGCCGGAGTGGCTTGCCCTCTATCGCGAGCGCCGCTACGACCGGGTGGACCCGGTGCTTCGAGGCGACCAGTCTGGAAACGGTATTCAGCTCTGGTCGCGGGCCTTTACAAGGGCGCGATCGGCGGACGAGCACTCGTTCGTGGACGCTTGCATGGCGTTCGATCTGCGCGAGGGCATGACGGCGGGCGTGGGCGGGGTGCGAGGCTTTCGGAGCCACCTGTCTTTCTGGGGAGGTGATCTTGAGCGTGCCGCCCGACACCGCACGGTGATCGAATGCCTCGCCCCCGCGTTTCACGATTTTTTGGGCAGGCTCATGGCGGTCACGCCCGGTGAGCCCGAGAAGAGCCTGACACGGCGTGAACGCCAGACGCTGTACTGGGCTGGTTTCGGCAAGACCACCTGGGAGATCGGCCGCATCGTGGGTATCAGCGAGCGCACAGTCATGTTTCATCTCGGCAACGCGATGGAGAAGCTAAACGCGCGAAATCGTGTGCACGCGATCGCGAAGGCCGCGCAGTGCGGGATATTGGACCACCCCCCTTAAGCCACTCGCAAAACGGCGTGGGGCGCGCGCAGGCTAGGCGCTCGAAGAGTGCGCGATCGAGTAGGGCTGCGACCACCGGCGGACCTGCACCAAAACGAGAGGGCGGACCGAGGGCCACGCAAGGGACGCCGCGATGGCGCAGGTGCTCGAGGAATCGGGTCTCGACAACGATATAAAGAAAACGCACACCGCAGGCGCGTGACCAGCGATAGATGGCCTTGTAGAGCAGGTTTGCGATCGGTGCGGCGCCCGAGGGCCGCATGCCGCACGGAAGGGTGGTGAGGCGTGTGACCTCGGCCGTGCCTCGGCCTTTGGGGAGACGATATCCCGGGCGCAAGAGGGCGCGAAAATCACCCTCGAGCATGAACGGGCGTTCGGGTGGGATGAGGCGCACAAGCCCAAGGAGCTGTCCATGATCCGCGAAGACGCCCAAGGTCGTTGACCCCGGGTCATAACGATCACGCTCGCGGCCATCCGGGCAAGCGGGCACCCAGCCCAGCTGTTCGCAATAGACGGCGTGTCGCAAGCGGAACGCCTGATCGTGTTCCTCGTCAGTTTCGACGATACGGATCGTGTATCCGGCTTCACGGAAGAGAGGGAGGGCAGCCATGACGCTTTCCTTCGTTTGGGGGCGAGAGAAATAACGCAAATGCGCGCGCCTAGTAGCTGTCGGTTGCGGCAGGTTTGGGATCTGACCATGGGAAAATCCCGGGAGGGATCAGGCGTTTCGAGGGGGCCTTTGCGACACGGGCCGGGACGCCTCGAGGCTCAATGGGGTGGCGAGCGCCTCAAGCGAGCGGCCTTCGCCAGCAAAACCCCAGGCGATCTCGGCGGCTGCCGCCAGCAGCATAAGGATCGCGGCCAGACAATAGCCCCAGAACACCTCGGTGCGGGCGCCCGAGGCGATCAGGATCGCAAACAGGGTGGGGGCCAAGACGCCACCTGTGGCGGTGCCGAGGGCGTAGAAGAGTGCGATGGCCCGCGCGCGGATTTCCAGCGGAAACGCCTCGCTCACCGTGAGATAGGCGGCACTCGCGCCGGCCGACGCCAGGAAGAAGATGGCGGCCCAAGCCAATGTTTGCGACACCGCAGTGAGGGCGTCGATGCGAAAGAGCCACGCTGCGCCGATCATCAATAGCCCCGACAGGCCGTAGGTGGCCGTGATCATGGGGCGGCGCCCCACGGTGTCGAAGAAGCGCGCGAGCACCGCGGCGCCCAGAAAGTTGCTTAAAGAATGGCGCGGGAATTCCCATCCCCTTTAGGGGATTGGGATGAGAGTGCCTATTGGCCCTGACACTCCTGTATGTATCGACGAACAACCTCAGCGGACACACTTCCCGCTGTGCCTACATAATAGGCTTGCGTCCAAAGCTGCTCACGGCCACATACCTTTTTGAGTTGTGGAAACTGCTCCCGCAATTTCCTCGACGTATAGCCTTTCAGTAGGCCAACGATGGTAGCCGGCGCCCATCTCGGCTTCGCGGAAACGAAACAATGCACATGATCAACGTCTGTTTCCAGGGCCAGCAAGACGAACCCGTGCTAGAGGCAATACTCTTCAATAAACCTCTTGCAGGCCTCCTCCACTGGACCCGTAAGGATCTTGCGCCGATACTTCGGTATCCACACGAAATGATAGGCGATTTGGTAGTGGGTCCAGCGGGTCTTACCGGTTTGCAGGGTAGCGTTCATGGCGCTATAATATCCAACATGGAACGGGTTCGTATAGT
>NZ_JBTRWP010000060.1:0-10000 GCF_054609335.1 Acidiferrobacter sp.
GAAGAAACGTCCGGGCCAAGTCCGGCCTGAACAAGTCCATCCTCGACCAGGGCGGGTTCGAGTTCCGCCGCCAACTGGACTACAAGCTGGCGTGGAACGGCGGCTGGCTCGTCGCCGTGCCGCCGCACTACACCACCCGGACGTGCCCGTGCTGTGGCCACGTCAGCGCCGACAATCGCAAGACGCAAGCCCGATTTGCCTGCGTGGAGTGCGGTTTCGAGGACAACGCCGATCTCGTCGGCGCGATCAACATCCTTTCCCGCGGGATGCACATGCTGCGGGACGAAGGGCAGGACACGGCGGACGCTTCCGCCGGGTGGGACACCACAGCCCGAATCGCCTGTGAAGTGAGCGGTGCAGTCATGCCGCCAGCAGCAGGAACCCGCCGAAGCGACTTAGGGGCGGCTCAATGCCGCCCCTTGGCGCCGTAGAATCCCCGGCCTCATTGCAGGCCGTATGGCCTGTCAGGCCGGGGAGGATGTCAATTCGGTGAGCCGCTGCTGACGCCGCTTGGCGAATCGCCACCCCTCGATGTGATGCGCGCCACGCTGGACTTCATCGTCTGTGTGTGGGATGGCCATGTGCTAGCCATGCCATGCTGGCATCAACCGGAAATCCTCGAGGCGTTGGAGGCGATCATGCGCGCAAGCGCCACCCCGTGCGATGTGAGGCGGGCCTATGAACAGCTCACGGTGCGGCGTTGCGAGAGGTTTGCAGGCGACGCCCGTGCGGTCCCCGGGCCCTCTCGGGGCCCATCGGGCAAGGCTGTGGAGGCTTGCGCATCTTTCGACGACGCACCGAGACCAAAATCACCGACCCTGTTGGCGTTCGGTCACGTGCGCGGCCCGCAAGGCTCGCGGGCGCATTCTCCGGCGGCAACGATCCGGGGCCGGGACCTGGTCCGGATCCTGCGTGAGGGGTTCATGGCCGCAGGCCGTCACTGCGCGGTTCGGAAAACCTCGAATCGCCGCGCGAGCCGCTCACGATCCGGGTGATCGCGGTCACGCGCTGGCAGGTGGATGGCCGCCCCGTCCAGGCGTTTCAGGGCCTCCAGCATGGGTCCATCGCGCTGGGCCAGTAGTCTCTCGGAGACGTGCAAGCGGTAGTCGGGATCAATGCCGATCAGATGGGCATCGAAGGCAGCATGATGGATTTTGGAGAGCGGGATGCCGTTGGACACGACTGGCTGCCCATAGCCGACATCGCCGTCGGCTATGATGTGGGCGGCGTCCAGGAGTCGTGTCTCGGGGAGTCCGGATAAGGCGCAGCGCCCCGCATAGGCCGTCAGGACGGCCTCCCGGAACGTGTTTTGGTGGAGGCGTCTTTTGATGATGTCGAGGGCATAACGACGCTCGGGTGCGGTCGCGGGCAAGGATAGCCCCGCGGCATCGGGAAGCCCAAAGACGATGCGCGCGGCAAGCCGCGTCGCATCCCAGTCGGCGATGAACGCCGGAATGATCGCTTGATAGAGGCCGGGCGCGAATCCGAGAAAATAGATGAGCGGCACCTGGTCTGCGAACGCCTCGCGCAGCCACTGGTTTTCGGCGGCCCCAGGGTTCTGGCCCATGAAGGCGTAATCCACAGTCTCATGGGCCGCAAAGATCTTGCGGTGCGCCTCGCGCTGGTCGTCATACCAGATGCGCGCGCCGCTTCTCGGAAACACCGTTCGGATGGACAGGCAGGATCGCATGGATCGTGGCTTGAAGATGCCGCGCTGCGGGTTGACGAGCGCAATGCGATCCCCGCCGAATACAAAGCCCTCGCGGATCTGGGTGGCGGTCAGGTGGCCATGCAGGTCCTGGAGCCGTCGCACATGGTGGAAGGCCGCTTGGCGGATGAGCGAATCATCAGCCGGCGCGGATGCGGTCTTCATGGCCGGTAGTCCTTATGTTTCCCGTCGTGTCCACAGCAGGTTGTTTCTGCCCTGTCGGTCTCATGGTTCATTCCGCCATCTCCCAGCCGTTCATGGCACCCGGGGGGCCTCTTCGGGCGGTTGTGGCGTTCCCGGACGGCGCACCAGCGCCTGCCATGCTACTCGCGACATCCTTTGTGCAAAAGTGGCGACCGCTTGTCGGGGGTGGGGATGGGCCCATAGCCCTGGTGCGCGGGCCGGGGCGAGTGGGGCACGACGGAGGGCGGGAAGGGACGATGGGAGGGCGGGGCGATCGCGAAACGGCGCGCCTGGTAGGCGCGAACATCCGTGAGGTGATAGTGGCAGGTATCGACGATCACGATGGCGCGTTGTTGTATCGGCAGGCCACCTGGGGCGGTGGCCCCACGGTGGGACCGTGGGTGAGCATGACTACGATCCCCCCGTGGTAGCGCATAAGCCGCTGTCGCGTCCAGGGAGATGTTCGTGACCGTGCCGCAGGTAGCCGCCGACCGGCCCTTCCCGATAGTGGCTGATCTCAAAGTCACAAGACGCCCACGCCCGTGGCGACAGCAGCCGGCATAAGCATGGGGTGATCGCCTCTCCGGCCGTGACGCTCCGATGCCTCGTGAGAGCGGGCGGGCGTGTCCTTAGGTGTGGCCGTTTCGATCGCGCCTTGTGCCCACAGTGAGGCGGGCGCCGGTATGGCGGTTCGCAAGGCGGGGGTGTCACCTTGCGGCCGACGATATCGGGATCTAATGGCCGGTTGCCGTGTGGCGCGATCCCGTGATGGCCTGCAGTAAGAGGGTATCCAGCTCCTCTTCGGCGGTCTGCAGCCGCATGAGGGTCGTAACCCCGGCCTGCTCGCCACTGGCGTACTCGCGCATGGACTCCATCATGAGGTGGTGGATGCGGGCATGGAGCACGCCAAGCGGCGTAGAGGCCTGGGATTGCAGGGCCTTATGAAGCGGGCAGGAATCGGTTGCCAGCGAGGTCTCGGGGATCGGGGGGCGGGCAAGCCGCAACGTCTCGATCGTGCTCTTTAGCCGCTTTTTATGGCCGGCGCGTGCCAGCCACGGCACGGCGTCGGCGGTCGCCGGCCGTCGCCTCCACAGGTCGGGGGCCCGCCAGCCATGCACCCAGTGGACCACGGCGTCGAGGGGGAGGGGCTTGCTGATGGCGTAACCCTGTCCGTACTGGCAGCCGAGATCGTGCAGAAGCAGGCCTTGTTCCGGCTGCTCTATCCCCTCGGCGACGGTGGTCAGATGCAGGACGCGCGCCGCGGTCAGGATGCCGCTTACGATCGCGAAGTCGCGTGGGTCTTCACCCATGTCGCTCACGAAGCTCTTGTCGATCTTCAGGATGTCGCACGGCAGTTTTTGGAGATAGTTGAGTGAGGCATAGCCGGTGCCGAAGTCGTCGAGGGCAATGGCAAGTCCCAGCGCGTGGCACTCGCCCAGTATTTCACCGGCGAGCGCGAGATCGGGGAGTTCGCTGGTCTCGGTGATCTCGATCTCAAGGCTACTCGCGATGCCGGGATCCTCTTTGAGGACCGTTTGGATATCCTTCAGGAAGTCCGGATGCAAGAGGTGGCGGCTATGGATGTTGACTGCGATCGGGACGCGTATCCCCTCGCCGGTGAGATGGCGGATCGCCGCCCTTGCCTGATCCAGTACGTAGAGATCCAGCCGGCGCATGAGATCGGCGTCCTGTTCGATCACCGGAAAATATTCCCCCGGGGCCCAGATCTGGCCGTCGGCACGCGGCCACCGGAGCAGCGCTTCGAGGCTGCGCAAACGCCCGGTGGCGATGTCCACTTGCGGCTGGAAATACAAGACCGGGATGTGCTCGCGCAAGGCGGCGATGAATTCATGCTGCAGCCGATGCTGATTCAGCAGGCGTTCCTCGAGGGCCGGCGTAAAGAAGCGGTAGAGGTTCTTGCCAAGACGCTTGGCCTCGTACAGGGCGAGATCGGCGCGCCTTATGAGGTCATCCACCTGATCGCCGTCGCCAGGGGACAGGCTGATGCCGACGCTGGCCCCTATCGCCAGCTGCTCATAGCCGGCGGCCACGAAGGGGTTGTCAAGCGCCCAGCGGATCGCCTCTATGGCGGACACCGCCTGGGTCCGCTCGTCGACGGGGGACAGGATCAGTCCGAACTCGTCGCCCCCAAGCCGCGCAACCGTCGCACCCGCGGGGACGGTGGCACGGATGCGTGCCGCTATCCGCCGCAGGAGTTCATCGCCGACGATATGGCCAAACTGGTCGTTGATGCTCTTGAACCCGTCTAGGTCCAGGATGGCGACGGCCAGCCCCTTGCGCTGTTGTGGGGGCTGCGCCAGGGCGGCCTCGAGTGTCTGGCGAAAGAGCACGCGGTTGTCGAGGCCTGTCAGGGCGTCGTGGCGGGCCTGGTGGATGAGCTGCTGCTCGCGCTCCGTATCCTCGAGCGAGAATGCCAGGTCCTGGACCAGGCCCTCCAGGAGGCGCACGAGCGGCGGCGCAAACAGGTTCAGCCGTTCGGATCCGAGGGCGAGTATCGCCACGATCCCGCCCTTGGTCCGAATCGGGAGGGCGGCCGCCGATTGCGTACCCGCCTGATCGTGCATGGCGCGCCACGGGGTGAAACGGTTGTCGTGGGCGAGATCGTCCGTGATCTCGGTGCGCCCGCTGCGCACCGCCCGTCCGGCGGTGCCCAGACCTTCCGGGCGATTCGGGTCGGCGGTGAACACGCAACGAAACCAGTCGATACCGAGCGGCCGCTTCTCGCTGAATGCCACGACCCGTATATCCCCCGAGGCCTCGACGCGGCCGATCCAGGCAAACAGCAGGCCGGTGTAGGCGATGATGATCCGGCAGGTCTCGGCGAACAGCTGGTCCGGGTCGGGGTGGCGCACGATGAATTGATTCAGCTCGCTCACCGCCAGGTAGAAGTCGCGCTGTTGCTCGGCAAACAGCCGTTCTTCACGGATGCGGTTGTCGGCCATCGCCTGGACGGCCTCGGCGTGCGCGATCTCCCGGCGCGAAGCCCGGTAGTAGAAGGTCGCGCTCACGAGCAGGACGAATATCAGCGCGAGCGGCACACCGAGCCTGTGCACGAAGGTCTGAATCACGTTCTTCAGGGGCAGGCTGACGCCGGCCACGAGGCCGTAGCGCGCGGACTGATAGGCCCCGAAGCGCCAACCGGTCTGCGTTTGTCCCGAAAACGCCCCGCTATCCCGGTGGATAGCCCTGTTCAAGGCGCGCATGAGCGCGCCATGGCGTACACGGCTGTACTGCGCGTGCGCCGAACCCGGGATTTTGTATTCGAGGGTGCCGTCGCGATCCACGATGAAGATGTGGAAGTGCGGCGGAAGCTTCTGGATGAGCGTGCGCAGGCGCGGCCAGGTGGAGAGCGGCCGCTCGAGGATCAGGGTCTCGTGCGCGACGAATGGCCGCGCAAACAACACCCGATATCCCTGCGCGGTGGTAAGGGGGGGCGAGAAGCATAAGCGATGGCGCCGCAGACACAGGGTCGTGACCGAAGGGAGGGCGTGATGGAGCATGGCCGGCGGGATCGCAAGCGGTCGGGCCGCCGCGAGAATGCGATCATGGGCGTCGATGAGGGCGGCATCGGTGTCGTGCCGGTGGTCGGCCACATAACGGCGCAGCACAGCGGCCCGTTCGGCTCGGGGCGTCCGTCGCAAGACGGTATTCAGCCGGCGCATCCCGTCGGCCGTGTCCTCGAGATAGGCCTGCTCCACCCGTCCGATGGCGGTGGCCATGATGGCCAGGCGGTGACGTGTGGCGAGCGCGAGTTCGTGCCATGTGGCGACCACGAAGGCGAGCGTCGTGATGAGTATGCCGAGTACGAAAAACGCCCACAGACGGCTGACGGCGTGTGGGCCGTGGTCTTTAGGTGCCGGCGCCATGTTCACGACTCGCCCTCCTCATCGCCCGCGGGGCCGGTTGGACCCCCGCTCGCGCCACCGGCATGGACCGGTTTTGTCCCCAGGCACGCGCCTACGTCCGCGGCGTGTCCGCCGGACCGCTTGCCTGTCATAAGACCACCCCATGGTCGTGTCGTATATAAGCAAGCGCTTCTGTGTTGCTTTTGCTAAGGTCGCTTGCTATACATCCCCAGGATAGACGTTGCAGCGTCTAGTGGTTAACCAAAAAGAAAATATCCTGTTCGGTGAGGAGGCAATTCCCATTATGAAGTGCAAGGCATTGACCGCCGCGGTGAGCGCGGTCTTGGTAGTGGTCCCGATGGCCGCCGTGGCCGGCGTCAAGATCGGCGGCATGGCCCAAGGGGAGATCGGGTACTGGAAGGACACGAGCCAGGGCGTGGTGAAGAGCCAGGGTACGAACATGCTCGATAACGGCCGTGGTCGCCTGTGGATCGAGGCCGACCAGAAGCTGGGTTACGGGCTCACCGGCATGGCCTATTACATGCTGAAGGTCAATACCGTGGGCCAGGGAGGTTTCGATACCTCGCCGTTTGCGCCCCTTAGCAACGCCGGTGAGAAGTACGTGGGTCTGAAGGGCGCCTTTGGCTCCATTGAACTCGGTAATATCGCCAGCCCCTACAAGTACACGGGTGGTGTCATGTGGGATGCCTTCGTCACCACGGACCTGCAGGCGCGCGGCAACGGCGGTATGTCCGGAGGCGTGTTCGGCCAGAACGGTTTCATGTCGAACTCCATCCTCTACCAGTCCCCGGATTTCAGCGGCTTCCATGTGGCCTTCGCCTATAGTCCGATGAATGCCGGCGTGAATGGGAGCAATGCGGCAAGCGAGCTTACCGCCCAGCACGGCGACTACGCCGCCGCCGTGCAGTGGAAGGCCCTGGGTTGGAGTATCTTCGTGGCCCGTGACCATGCCTCGGCCCCGGGTGGCGATCAGACGTTTAAGCCTTACGCCACGCCGATCGCGGTTGGTAACGGCTTGACGTACGCGTTCCCTGCAGGCGGCAAGCCGATCGCTGGCGGGGGCGTTACCTCTGGGGTCGCGCAGAACAACACCAAGTTCGGCGTGAAGTACAACTTCGGTCCGGTGGCGGTCATGGGTCAGGTGGAGAACCTCCAGACCTCCGGTGAGGCCAATCCGACCCGCGACTACTTCCTGGGGATCGATGGCGCCGCCGGCCACTGGACGCCGGTGCTGCAATTGGGCGACACCACCGACAAATACTTCGTCGGCACCGACATCAAGGTGAGTTATGTGGCGGTCGGCACCTTCTACAACTTCAAGAAGGGCTTTAGCCTCTACGGCGGCTACCGGCGCACGCGTATCACCGGGGCATCCTCGGCAGCCGCGGTCGCGGCCGGTGCCAGTAACGGCACCCAGAGCGTGTTCTCGATCGGCATGCGCAAGGTGTTCTAGGTCGTACCTGCAAGATGCGACGGACGGGGCCTGCGGGCCCCGTTTTTTTTAGGGGCTCTGCTACAATGGCGACCTCAGAAAAGGGGATTCTCCATGGTCAAGGTCGGGATAATCGGCGGCACGGGTTATACGGGTTCCGAGCTCTTGCGGCTCCTGAGCCGTCACCCGCGCGTGACCATAGGCGCCATCACCTCGCGCGCCGAGGCCGGCCGCAATGTGGCGGATCTCTTTCCGAGTCTGCGCGGCCGGTGTGATCTCACGTTTACCGATCCCGAGGGCGAGGGGGTCTTTGCGGGTTGCGATGTGGTGATGAGCGCGACCCCCAACGGCATCGCCATGACCCACGCCCCGCGGCTGCTCGCCGAAGGCGTGCGCGTGATCGACATCGCTGCCGACTTCCGGATTCGCGATATCGCCGTCTGGGAGCAATGGTACGGCATGAAGCATGCTTGCCCGGGGCTCGTGGCCGAGGCCGTGTACGGCCTCCCGGAGCGCCATCGCGCCGCCATCCGTAAGGCGCGGCTCGTCGCCAATCCCGGATGTTATCCGACCGCTGTGCAGCTCGGTTTTCTGCCGCTTGTCGAAAACGGTCTCGTGGATCTGTCATCGCTCATGGCCTCGGCGGTGTCGGGTACGAGCGGGGCCGGGCGCGGGGCGCATGTGCCGATGTTGTTCGCCGAGGCTGCGGAGTCGGTGAAGGCCTATGCCGTGGGTGGTCACCGTCATCAGCCGGAGATCGCCCAGGGGCTCGCGCAGATGGCCGGCCAACCGGTCGAGTTCGTGTTCGTGCCACACCTCGTGCCCATGATCCGCGGTATCCATGCGACCCTCTATGCGCGCCTGAAGGATCCCTCGGTCGACGTGCAGGCGCTCTACGAGACGCGTTACCGGGATGAGCCCTTCGTGGACGTCCTGCCGGCTGGCGGACACCCGGAGACGCGCACCGTGCGTGGGACCAACCTCTGTCGTATCGCGGTCCATAGACCGAAGGGTACGGACAAGGTGGTGGTCCTGAGCGCCATCGACAATCTCACCAAGGGCGCGAGCGGCCAGGCGGTGCAGAACCTGAATCTGATGTGCGGCTTTGCGGAGACCGAGGGCCTAGACGAGATCGCGCTCTTCCCCTGAGTTGTCGCATCCGGCCGACCGGCTATACTCCCCCCGAGTTTCCGTGGAGGTGTCGTGGTAAACCATATCGGCAATCTCGTGGTAAGGCGGCGCGTCTCGCCGGTGGTGCGTTACGGGCTGATCGCCGCGGGTGTCGCTTTGGCGGTCCTGGGCGGGGCCGGGTTGTTCTGGTGGGGCGAATCGGCGGCGGGCTTCGACGTCGGCCGCGCGGCCCATGACGAGGCCCAGGCGCGCGCGCGTATTGCCCGTTTGCGGCACGAGGTCAAGAGGCTTTCTGCGCAGCTCGCCATAAGCAAGCGTTTGCTGCAGTCGGGAAACGTCGCCTACGCCGCGCTGTCTGCGGCACTGAAGAAGAGCGATGCAAGGCGCCTGCATTTAAAGGAGCGCGTCGGTTTTTATGAGACCGTGCTGGCGGCCTCGAAGGCCGCGAAGGGTCTGGAGATCGACCATTTCCAGGTGGTCCGCGCATCGTCGGGCTGGCGATACGATCTGGTCTTGGTGCAGCCGTTCGCCGCGAATCGCTGGACCTATGCGCGCGTGCGCCTCACCGTTCAGGGGCAAGGGACGGGCCGTCCGTCGGGCGCCTCAGCCGTAAGCCTTGTTGACACGCCACGCGATGTACACTTTAAATATTTTGATGAGGTCCGCGGGCCCTTGAAAGTGCCCGCGCATGTCATCCCGCACAAAGTCATGGTCCGGGTCGTGTCGGGCGGGCGGGTCGTCACACGCAGTTATCCGTGGCCGAACCCGACGTCTCCAGGCCCCCACGAATGAGGATACGCATCATGCTGGAGAAGATGGGAAAGAAGTCGGGCGAGAAGCCCTGCAACACGATAGACACGCTGATTGGCGAACAGACCCAGATCACCGGTAACCTGGTGTTTTCTGGGGGTTTGCGTATCGACGGCAAGGTCCATGGGGACATTACCGCGCAGGGCGATGGGAGCACCCTGATCCTGAGTGAACGCGGCGAGGTGACGGGCAATATCAAGGTCCCGCATCTCATCATCAACGGGAGGATCAAGGGCAACGTCCATTCCTCGGAATGCGTGGAGTTGCAGGCCAAGGCCGAGATTACCGGCGACATGACCTACAAGAGCCTGGAGATGGCCCTCGGCGCTACAGTCAATGGCGGACTCATCCATGAGGCGGAGAAGGGGACGCCAAAGCTGAAGGCCATTGGCGCCTCCGATCCGGTCATATCCTAGGCCCGTTTGACCGCGCACCCAGGCGCGCGGATAATGGGGGGCAGCGAATTTACGAGGATTCATCAGCATGACTGAAGCCGTTGCCACCGAGATGCCGAGCCCCTTGAATTTTACCGACAGTGCCGCTCAAAAGGTGAAAGAGCTGATTGCCGAGGAAAACAACCCGGCTTTGATGTTGCGGGTGTTTGTTTCGGGCGGCGGCTGCTCGGGTTTCCAGTACGGGTTCACGTTCGACGAGAACGCCAATGAGGATGATGCGCGCATCGACAAGGGCGGCGTCACCTTGCTGGTCGACCCCATGAGCTTTCAGTACCTGGCGGGCGCCGAGATCGATTATCAGGAGGGCCTGGATGGCGCGCAATTCGTCATCAAGAATCCGCAGGCCAAGAGCACCTGCGGGTGCGGGTCGTCGTTCTCCGTCTAACGTGAGCCC
>NZ_JBTRWP010000061.1:0-14110 GCF_054609335.1 Acidiferrobacter sp.
GGGTTGGCAAGGACCAGATCCGCGGGTCGTCAAACGGCAGGATTTGCTGGTCGCGATCGCGTTCAGTGGGCGAAGCGCCCACGTGGGCGCGGCGCAGACGCGTGCCGTCATGATTTTGGAAGCGGGCTGAGAATATCCCCAGGAACTCGTGCAGGACGATGAGCGCTTCGGCGGTGCTGGGCGAGTCTGCCTGGCTCTGTACGATCGTCGTGAATGCGGCAGGCTTGGCCTGCAGGCCCTCGCCAGCCTCCGTCCGGAGCGGACCCATACCCGATTTTTTGAGGAAGTGGATGCCTTGCCCCTTCTTTGAAGCGTCCTGCAGCATTGGCTTCTCGGATGTATCGCGCACGATGGCGCTGAGCTCTGCCTAGATACTGATGAGATCTGTATGGCTTAAGAGCCGGACCCCCGTGATGGCTTAAGAGCCGGACCCCCGTGCTCTTCGCGAGGGATCTTGCAGCCGGCGTGTAGTCATTAGTGCTCACGACAGCGGCATGGGTCGCCCGGTAATAACTGATGGAAGCACGGCCCTCTTGTACTGCCTTGACACGGACCGACTTAATCCACTGCTTGCATTGAAGGATCAATACCCGGCCTTCCTTTGTGGCAATAACGTCGGCACCAAAATCTCCCGATTTCCGCGTAAGCTGGGTTTGCCAGCCGTTATTGTGAAGTAGTGCGGCGCAGAATTGCTCGTACTGTTCGGGAGTCAATTGCAAAGGGTTGGCCGTACCTGCCGCGAGAAAGGTGGCGTGCAACGTGTCGCGTCTTTGTTTCCGCACAAACCAAAAAAGGGCAGTGGCGGTGACAACAAAGGCTGCCCCGATAAGCATCAGGCGAGCGATGGCGTCGCCAATATTGGCGCCATGGTCCGCTGCATCGAGCAGAAACAGCCCGGCTATGACCATGGGGAGGCCGGCAAGGTCCTTTTTACTTCTGCGGCGAAGCCGGTTGCGGGACATCGCGCATGCAACCCATTTTTTTTCTTCCCAGGCCGCTGCCAAAATTCCGGCACCGCATCCAGAAGTTTAGTGCGCTCTCACCATTGCGCTTGTGGCCACGAGCAATGTTCTGGCCAACCCGCCTTTGCAGACTGGGGCTCAGGGGCGCTCTTCCTAAGCTCTGCGACCCCCGAGTGAGGGCGCGCGAACTCCACCGCTAGCCGTAGGTTCAAGCAACAGAAACGGGGGGATGTTCAGGAAGTTCGTGCCCTTTAGGGGTTCGGGCCTCTGGCCTTACGGGATCAGACTCATAGATTTGATGGCGTTTTGTTTGCTCATGCTCGCGCAGTCTTCGCGGCTACTACCGTCTGAGTCACTCGCTCCTCCAGGTCAGCATGGCCCAACAGGTCAATGAAGGCGGTAGACCAAGACAGAAATGGCGTACCCGTATCTCAATGGCCTGCAGTTTCGGTATCGCATGGAGGCGATTGCGGAGGCCTTCCCGTCCATGCAGGAAGACCCGGATAAAGAACACAACCTCATCATAAAGTGGTGGGCTGAAAGGGGAGGGCAGGTCGAGCGCGTGATGCGCGCGGCAGTCGGTATATAGTATGTGCTCCATAGCCCTTACAATTACCAATAACGATTATGGTATTTTTATATAGTTAGTGTAATATCCTCTATTGTATTCTGGGGTGTGAAATAGGAGTCTTCCGTGTACAACTTTCAGTGGGTCTGTATGCGGAAAAAACCTGTTCTTGGAGGTTCGTCGGTCGCCATAAAAGGACACACCGAGAGCCATTGGGTCGATCAGGAGCTGTCGGGCGCGGTCTTCGCCGATGAAAGGCTAGGCAAGAGATTTCGAGCCTTGCTCGAGCAGTTGTCTCGCAGTCCTGGTGACAGCATTCCGCGGGTCTCAGGACTGGGCGAACACGAAAGCGGCCTACCGTTTTCTCGATAATGACCGAGTTAACGAGGGCGATATCCTGGCGGGGCACTTTGAAGCCACGGCGGATCGCGCAGCCTCGACCGACGGGCCGTTGCTGGTACTGCACGACACCACGGAATTCAGCTATCAACGGGACGATATCGAGGCGCCAGGCCACGCGGATCAATATTGCTGGTATTTACCGAGACGGCACACCGCGATATACCACCGCCTGCGACATCCTGATGCATGCGAGCCTCGTTGTGACACCGGACGGATTGCCGCTCAAGTGGCCCTGATCAAGTTCTGGTCCCGGAAGAAGTTCAAGGGCGCGAACGCCCTGAAGAAGAAGATCAGGTCCTGCGCGGGTGCCGATCGAGGAGGTGAAAGTATTCGCTGGCTTCAGAGCCTGGAGCAATCCACGGCGCGGATTTCCGATCCCGCACGGTGTGTCCCTATCGAAAATCGCGAGAGCGGCATCACCAAGCTGTTTTGCAAGGCGCAGGAGGCCGGAAGCCGGTTCCTGTTGCGCACCTGCGTGGATCAGCGCCCAGGCGACGGTAGCACCACGATCGCAGAGACCGGGCAGAAATGCCTTGCAAAGGACGACACCGGATCGAGGTGCGAGATCGTCGGGGGTGCGTGCCGGAGGCGATTCTCGAGCTTAAGGTACGTAAGATCAATATCTCGCCCCCCGTCGACCAAGCAACGCCGCACTTCGGCACTGACCCTCACTGTGCTGCATGCCGTCAAGCGCGGCAAACATCGAGGTCACGATCCGGTCGTAGGGAAGCTTATCACCCATCTCCCAATCCACTCCCGAACTTAAGCCCATCGAGAAACTGGAATGGTACGGCGACGCTTACAGATCGAGATCTTCGACAAGATCCTGAAGTCGGGCTGGCAGGCTGAACGATCTCGGCTTCGTACGGCCGAACGACTCGTCAATCTCCCGGCCCTTTTCTGCATCTTGAGTTGGCAGATATTTTGGCTCACGATGCTCAATCGCGCGACGGAGTCGGCCAAGCCTTCGCTGGCGCTCACGCCCCTAGAAATCGTTATCCTCGCGCGCCTTGCGGCCGATCGCCAACGCACCGCGGTGCGACGATCCCCAACAATACAATATTGCTTAAGGCAACTGGCGCGCCTTGGTGGCTATCTCGACCGAGCCTGTGATCCTCCGCCGGGTAACATCGTCATCTGGCGCGGCATGGTAGGCTTCGGACATTGCGTTGGGCTTACAGCTTGGCGCCACAATTGTGGGTAATTGAAAGGTCTATGGAGCGGCTACTTCCTTATCGGTTGAGATACGCACTGAACGTTAGCAGGGACGAAAAACCGTTTCTTGCATGCTTACCGGAAAGACGCCATTCTTTATAGAGTCAGCGTGCGCCGAAAAATCTTAGGGTCGTGATACAAAAAAGCGGACCTGCGTCAGTGCGTGCAGCGAGGCCTCTTCCCTCTTTGTCCCCCGAACTGCCATAAGAAATCGGGGGCTAACAGAGGCGTCTGGATTCACGCGACATGATCAGACCCCCTCACTGACAGGCCCCCAAGGGACGCGTCTCGCTGGCCATTGCTGCAGTCCCGCATTCTGGGAAAAAGTTCTGGGCGACGGCCCTATGAACGCTACTTAATTGGTACTGAAGATCATCCAGAAATTCATGCAATCCCTGCTGGATGATCTTCTCAACAGAAACGGCACCAAGCCCGGTAACCAAAGCCCCCAATTGGTCTTGCGCGGAGTTGGAGGAGTCGCTATGCATCGTGACGGGCAGACGTCGCAGGCACCGAAAAGCTTCGTTAAGACAGGAGCGGGCGGCACGCGGAAATTCCTCATTCAAAATCAAGAAGTCGACTACTTTGGCGGGCGAGATACCTTTATAGCGCTTCCGGTACATCTCCATGGCGCTCGCCGACTTTAAAAGTGCTGCCCATTGAACTGTGTCAACTGGACTTCCGACGCCCTGCCATCTAGGCAACAATATAAAGTATTTGACGTCTAGGATGCGTGACGTTGTATCCGCCCTCTCAATCATTTTTCCGAGCCTCAGGAAGTGCCAAGCATCCCCATGGGACATGGTGGCATCCGCAATACCGTCAAAAAGGTGGGCGGCCATCTTGATGCCCGTATAAAAGTCGTGCGAATTGACAAGCGCGTAGTCGGTGTCCGCGTAGGTCTTAAGGAAACCGTAAAGCCTGTTGGTCTGCTCCCACATCTCAGAGGAAATCACATCGCGTACGGACCGCGCATTCTCCCGAGCACCGCGTGCGCAGGCTATAATAGAGTTCGGATTCACCATTTCGAACGTCAGGAAGCGCATAACGTTATCGCGCTCGGCTACGCCGTAGCGGCTTAAAAAGAGAGACTCGCTGCCCACTGTACGAATAAGCGGCTCCCACTGATCACCGCAATCGGCAGCAGAATCCAGCGTCAAGTGGAGATTGACGTCTACCAGCCGAGCGACGCTCTCGGCCCGCTCTAAGTAACGGCCCATCCAATAGATAGATTCCGCCACACGACTTAGCACAACAAAGCCTCCTAATCCATCGCCCCATCGCAGGGATTTATGTCACTGGGATTGGGTATCGCCTCGCCGTTCCAATCCCGTAGAGGGCATGAAACCTGGAACGCGCCGGCTTTTATGCGTCAAAAGTCTGAGCTCAGAGGCGACCCATCTTTTTACCGACAATGCCTTAGCTTTGCAGAACCCACGTATCTTTACTGCCACCGCCTTGCGACGAATTGACGATCAGTGAGCCCTTTTTCAGGGCAACACGGGTAAGTCCTCCAGGAAGCACATAGATCTCGCGCCCGTGTAGGACATAGGGTCGTAAATCAACATGTCGTCCCTCAAAATGGTCCCCGGTGAGAACGGGTGCTCGCGATAACGCGATAGCGGGCTGTCCAATGTATTGACGAGGATGGGCAAGAATTGTTTCACGAAACGCTGCGCGCTCGGCCGCACTGGCAGCTGGCCCAACTAACATCCCGTAGCCACCCGAGCCATCGGTCGCCTTCACGACCATATCTGCCATGTGAGAAAGGACATAATCACGGTCCTTTTTGTGGGCGCAAAGATAGGTGGGCACATTGGGAATAAGTGCCTCTTCGCCCAAGTAATACCGAATAATCTTCGGTATATAGGCGTATATGGCTTTATCATCCGCCACACCCGTGCCAGGCGCGTTAGCAAGAGCCACATGTCCTGCCCTATAGGCCCTCATAAGGCCAGGAACCCCGAGACACGAATCCGAACGAAATAGTAATGGATCGAGGAAGTCGTCATCTATACGACGATAAATGACGTCAACCCGAAGAAGCCCGCGCGTCGTCTTCATATAAACGACATCCTCGAGTACGACGAGATCTCGCCCCTCAACGAGTTCCACCCCCATTTGCTGAGCGAGAAAGGCGTGCTCGAAATAGGCGGAATTGTGTATCCCGGGCGTCAAAACAACAGTGCGGGGCGATTCCTGTCTGGGCGTCGAAAGCGACTCTAATGTATCGAGCAGGCGGCTAGGATAATCATCCACGGCACGAACGCGAGACGCATCAAAAACGCGAGGGATCGTTCGCTTCAGAACTCGGCGATTTTGAAGAACATAAGAAACACCAGACGGACACCGCAGGTTATCTTCCAAAACATAGAATTGCCCGGCCGCGTCTCGTATAAGATCTGTCCCCGATATGTGATTCCATATACCTCTCGGTACCTGCAAGCCCTTGCACTGAGGTCGGTACGTGGGCGCTGATAGAACGAGCTCTCTCGGTACAACTCGGTCTCGCAGAATTCGCTGCTGCCCGTAGATGTCGGCAATAAAAAGATTGAGGGCGTGCGCTCTTTGCTTCAGGCCATTCTCCAGCCCCACCCACTCATGCGCCTCGATAATGCGCGGTATAATATCGAATGGCAGAATCTTTTCTGCGCCTTCAGCCGCACCGTAAACCGCAAAGGTGATTCCCATGTGATACAACGCCGCTTCGGCGGCCTGCTGATGTCTCAAAATATCAGCGGGGGACAAGCCGCTCAGGCAATCGAATAAAAGTCGCGAACCGGGGCGAAGCCCGCCGGCGGCCGCGAAGGACTCGTCGTAGAACTCTCCTACGTGGTATTCGTTCCAACTCATACAAGCGACCATCCCCATCTCCCGGTCGACGTGCGATGCCCATAATTCGCTAGCGCCGTGGCCCCAACTTTTTGGGCCCCTCGTTAGATAAGGACAGCAAAGGGTGTGCCAACCACTACATCAGGTAGATCCGACCGCAATTTGTAGCTTGCCCCGAAAGATGCGCGGCCTTGGTTCATTTGCCGCCAACTATCAGTGCCCCGTTATGAGGCACGCGCCCCTTCTTGGACGTATGCTAAGAGCCCCACTGAAAAGGCGGGGGCACGCAAAGGCTTAGGGTAACGAGATTACGTCCGTGAGAAGGCGAAAAAAGCTCATCGGTCGCGTGCAAATATCCGGCATCGCTTTTGCAAGAAAGTGTGAGCCAGACGAATGGCTGGCGTGCTGCACTATTCTGACCTGCCAGCCCGAGGGGTGTTTATGACGTATTGCTTAGCAATTCGATTAGAAGCGGGGCTCGTCTTTTGTTCAGACTCTCGCACTAACGCCGGCATCGATAACGTAAGCACCTACTCGAAGATGCATAGATTTACGGTAGGGGGACGTCGCCACTTTACTTTGCTATCCGCCGGCAATCTCGCCACTACCCAGGGGGTTGTCAAACGGCTCCGCGAAGATATTGAACAGGGAGCAGGTCCGAGCCTGCAGCAGGTCGCGACCGCACAGGAAGCCGTTGAGTACGTGGGCGCGATTAGTGTCCGTATCCAGCGCCAACAGGCCGAACATGGTCCAGATACTGCGGGCTTTGAGGCAAGCTTCATTTTTGGCGGGCAAATCGCCGGCCAAAAGCCCGCTATCTTCCTCATCTATCCTCAGGGAAATGCGATCCATGAGTCACAAGAGCACCCTTTTCTCCAGATTGGCGAGGTCAAATACGGGAAACCGATCCTCGATCGCATCGTGAACCCCAAGCTCGGCTTAGAGCAGGCCGCACGCTGCGCGCTTGTCTCCATGAATTCGACCTTGCGCAGTAACGCTACGGTAGGGCCCCCTATTGACCTGTTACTGTACCAGCATAATATCTTCGACGATGGTCGATTCCTGCATCTCGGAGACGATGATCCCTTTCTTCAATCCGTAAGCCAGCGTTGGAGTGAAGGTCTTAGTCTGGCCCTAGAAAACCTTCCGGCATTCTCTTGGGAAAGAACTGGAGAGGACCCGAGTCACTCGCGCCACATTTATCCTTTTTTGCCGCACTCCTAAGATGCCTCTAGCCAACGATCCACTCGCCCTTGTTCATGAGATTTACTATCACTACGATGCGCCCGCCCGTTTGGGCCCCCATATCATAAGGCTTCGCCCGACTTTACATCATCACATAGCTGTCCAGGACTATCACCTGACCGTAGCACCTGTCCCAGACAGCCTATATTGGCAGGAAGACCCTTTTGGCAATTCTGTGGCCCGCGCTGTCTTCGCCAAGCCCACCACGCACCTCCATATCACCGCGAAAACCATCATGGTCTGGAGAGATATCAATCCCCTCGATTTTGTATTGGAGGAGACCGCCGCCCAGTGGCCGCCCTTATACGACCCCCGCCTTCTAAAACCTCTCAGCCCCTATCTTGAGGTGTCAGCGCGTGGCGCCCACTTTAAGGCCTTTATTGCTGAGCATACGTTAGCCACACTGTCAACAGTGGGCGCCCTTTCCCGCTTAGGGCAGGCTGTCGCAAGACAGATTGCCTACACTGCTCGTCTCGACCCGGGCATCCAGAGTTGCGACGCGACCTTGGCCAGCGGCGCCGGCTCATGTCGCGATAGTGCATGGCTGCTTATCCAAGCGGTGCGTAGTCTGGGGCTTCCGGCACGGTTCGTGTCAGGCTACCTCGTGGAGATGGAAACAGGCCCAGAAGCATCAGCTCCTAACACAGGAGACCGTCTTGCCCTTCATGCTTGGGCCGATATATTTCTCCCCGGCGCCGGGTGGATCGGCCTCGACGCGACCTCAGGCCTGTTCGCGGGTCCTGGGCACCTCCCGCTCGCGTGCGCGCCCGACCCTCTTTGGACGGCGCCCGTCGAAGGGACTTGCGAGAAATCTGCCCTGAACTGGGGTTTTAGCCACACGGTTACACGCCTCGCCCCACTCTTACCTTGCTCCTGAACCACGGGCTGTCTGCAGATGCGAGGCCAACGATGCCTATGTTCCTGGTGACACGTCCGAACAAGATGGCCCGACCCGCCTCAATTGCCCATTCCGGCCATTGCTGCCACCCATTCCGCTGTCAAAGCTGCCACCCAGTCCGGCCATTGCTGCCACCCCACCGGAGCGAATGGCATCGGAAGCCAACATAACTGTGCGTATATTACGCGGGGTCATTTGTGGATATTCGGCGCCATGCGGCGCCACCCACAACTCTTCTTTTCTATTCAGTACGTTAAGTTCGTCCCATTGATGACATTTTACACCGATACAGGCCGACCTCTTTCGACATCGCGCCTGCCCTTGTAACAACCTGGGTTATTCTTGTTACGCACGAAAGTGAGTGCTGCACGACGGTTGCGGCGGGAAGTTCGTATCGGCGACAAAGCCCTGCCCGTTGTCTGTGGCGCAAAGAAGCGATCTCACGTCGAGGCGGGATTGGCCACCGCATCGGGCTTCATGTCGCGCTTCCCCGGATAATGGCGGGCCAGAGCGTTTATCAGGGTTTGGGTCCGTGGTTTGGCATAACGCGGAGATCTTGTACTTCCGCGGCCGGCCGGCGGCGTGGACCGGAATGTCGCGGGTTACGACGTGCGCGAAGCCTGGCGGAAAGGAGCGTGCAGCCCAGCTCCTCGACTGGATACCGAACCGCCCTTACTCACAATGACTTCGGCCTCTTTACGGGATTGTCCCCACGATGTCACCTGTCATAGCAGGTGTTATATTTGACTGGCTGCTCTATCCACCGATAGTCCTAGTACGCAAGGACCAGACAATAAAGTTGTATTGGAGGCTAAACGATGAATAGACAACGTGTCCTCGAGCTGCTGAGCCGCAGTAAGCCCGAGCTGCGGGCCCGTTTCGGCGTGGTTCGC
The DNA here is from genome assembly GCF_054609335.1 of Acidiferrobacter sp. NCBI lineage: Bacteria > Pseudomonadati > Pseudomonadota > Gammaproteobacteria > Acidiferrobacterales > Acidiferrobacteraceae > Acidiferrobacter > Acidiferrobacter sp. The sequence continues at coordinate 9,016 of NZ_JBTRWP010000061.1, forward strand.
CTGGCTTTGTTCGGCTCGACCGCCCGCGATGAGGCGACCGCCGACAGCGATGTCGATGTGCTGGTGGCCTTCGACGGCCCAGCGACCTCCAAGCAGTATTTCGGCGTGCAGTTCTACCTTGAGGACCTACTTGGTCGCCCTGTTGATCTGGTGGCGGAAAAGGCGCTCCGTGCGGAACTTCGCCCTTACATTGATCGGGAGCGGGTCAATGTCTGATTCTAATCGGCGCGAATGGCATTTCTATATCGATGATATGGTCGATTTCCCAGGAAAGGTGCTCTCCTATACTGAAGGATTCGACCAGGCAGGTTTTGTAGCGAGTGAAATCACCTATGATGCCGCACTGCGCAATTTGGAATTGATAGGCGAGGCCGCTACTCATATCCCGGATGCCATCCGCGCCGCCCATTCTGAAATCCCCTGGCGAATGATCATCGCCACCCGCAACCGTCTCATTCACGGTTATCTCGGCATCGATGATGATACTCTCTGGAGCATCATCCGCGACGACATGCCTGAATTGCTGCGGCAGCTCCAGGCGGTGAAGAACGAGGCGTAGCCATAAAATGGCGGGATGGGCCTCGCGGCCTCGAGGGTCCCGGCGCCCGGTGGCACCATCCGGGCGCCCGCCCTAACCTGGCCGCATTGAGGGTTTCGGACCGACGCTCAGGAGCGCTGGTCTCGCGACCGGCCGCGTGTGAGCGTTGGCCGTTGAGGCCCACGATTTGTGGTCGGTATAAGGAACAGAAAGCGTTAGAAATTCAAGGAGTTGGTGCGCCCTAGTGGATTCGAACCACTGACCTTTGGAATCGGAATGCAAAATAACCGTGTGTATATTGCGCGGGCTATTGTGTAGATAATCGGCGCCATGCGGCACCACACGTGAATTCATATTTTGATTCAGTACGTTAGGTTCGTCCGATTTGTGACATTTTACGCCGAAGCAAGCCGACCCTTTCCTTATGCTGTGCTCGACTTTGTAACAACCTGGGCCACTTCTGTTACCCGAAAAACCGAGCGTTGCACCTGCGCATAACGCGGTTGCGTCAGGCGACCGCAGAGAGCCCCCGAGTTAGGGTGGCGGGTGAGCCCCCTTTCCCGTTTCCCTTTTGTGACATGGCCTGATGCGAGGAGAACGGCGGTCAACAATGGGGCTGCTGCTATACATATATGCATAGTGTATGTATATTAACGGCATGCGCTTTCAATTCGACCCCGGCAAGGCCGCAGCAACCTCAAGAAACACGGAGTTTCATTTGCCGATGCCGAAGGGGTCTTTAGCAACCCGCTCGCTATTCACTGCTCAGATCCGGCGCCCAGGGCGAAGAGCGGTTTATTGCGGTGGGTATGGGAAGCGTCGAGGTGGTCATGGTGATGGTTTATATATTGCGCGGCGACGACATACGGTTGATATCGGCGCGCCGCGCGACACGTCATGAGGTGAAAGACTATGAGGGATGAATACGATTTTTCGAAGGGGAAACGTGGGGCGGTCCTGCCCGCGACGGGAAAGACGCGCATCACCATCTATATCGACGATGAGATCTTGGCCGCGTTTCAGACGCGTGCGGAGGAAATGGGAAGCGGGTACCAGACCCTTATGAATGAGGCGTTGAAGGCCTCGCTTGCCAAAGACGATAAGCCCTTGACGGCCGCGGCCTTGCGCCGGATCCTCCGGGAAGAGATGACGGCGAGGTCGGGGCGATAACGGCCGCCCCTGTCCGCTTGACACCCAGGAGTGTTGGCCGATGAGGCCCATGGTTGGCGGTCGGGGTCATGAACAGAAAGTTGTGGAAGTTCAGTGGGTTGGTGCGCCCTAGAGGATTCGAACCTCTGACCTTTGGAATCGGAAGGCAAAATAACTGCGTGTATATTGCGCGGCCTATTCTGTAGATATTCGGCGCCGCACCCACGTCTTCCTTGTGATTCAGTACGTTACGTTCGTTCAATTGGTGACACTTTACGCCGACGTAAGTCGATCTTTCTGGACATCGTGCGCGACCTTGTAACAACCTGGGCCATTCCCGCCACAGAAAAAGCGAGCACTGCACCACGGTTCCAGCATGTGATTTCGTTACGTGCGGCCATGGAGTTTCACCCTAAAAAATACCCCGCAGTTACATCCGCGCAGGCGGAGCGTTCGGAGGGGCAACTGTTGCGCTAAGGCAGCCGCTGTGCCCGACTCGATCACGGGAGTTGCCCCGAACCTCTTGCGCCCGGTCGACATCACCGGTAGCGCTGACGGCATTGGTGCGATCCGGCTGAAGTTTTCACGCTGGATGACAGGCCAAACGTCCTGGAGCACCCCAGGGTAACCGACGCATAACTGGACAGATGCCGGCGGAGTGGCATCTGCTCACTAAGGCTGTGCCTTGCAAATTGAAAGTCCGCATTTCATAATGTAAGGATGATAGAGCGACGAATAAAGCTGCAGGTTACGGAGGCACTGGACCGCCAAGCGGCGGTGGCATTGATCGGGCCGCGGCAGGTGGGCAAGACTACGCTGGCACAAGATATCGCGGAAGAGCGGGGGGCACTGTACCTCGACCTGGAGGACACGGACGACCAGGAGAAGCTGTCCGCCCCGGCGCTGTTTCTCAAGCAGTATGAGGACCGGCTGGTCGTGCTCGACGAAATCCACCGGGTGCCAGAGCTGTTCCAGACGTTGCGGAGCCTGATCGACCAGGGCCGCCGGAAGGGCAAGCGGACCGGACGGTTCCTAATCCTGGGGTCAGCCTCCATTGACCTGCTGCGCCAGTCTGGTGAGAGCCTGGCCGGGCGGATTGAATACGTTGATATGCAGCCACTCGATGTCACCGAAATCAGGGAAGGGGAAGACGCCTTCGATCGGCTATGGATCCGTGGCGGGTTTCCCGACAGCTATCTGGCAAAGTCCGACCAGGACAGCTTGAAACTGCGCAAAAGCTTCATCCGAACCTACCTGGAGCGGGATGTGCCGCAGTTCGGCCCTCGCATTCCGGCGGCAACGCTGGGGCGTCTGTGGACCATGTTGGCGCACGGACAGGGCACGTTGTTGAACGCCTCACGGCTCGCCGCGGGCCTGTCCCTGACCGCGCCGACGGTGACCAAATACATCGATCTGCTGGTGGACCTGCTGCTGGTGCGGCGGCTGCCGCCTTTGCACGCGAATATCGGAAAGCGCTTGGTAAAATCGCCCAAGGTCTATGTGCGGGACAGCGGTCTCGCACACGCCCTGCTCGGGATTGGCGACTACAATGAGCTGGCCGGCCATCCGGTGATCGGAGCGAGCTGGGAGGGGTTTGTGATCGGAAATCTCCTTTCGGTTGTACCCGATCGGACAAGCGCCAGCTTTTACCGGACTTCGGCTGGCGCCGAAATCGACCTGGTGCTGGACTTGCCCGGCCGGGCTGGTCGCTGGGCGATCGAGATCAAGCGCGCGCTGTCGGCCAAGCCGGGCAGGGGGTTTTACCAAGCCTGCGAAGACATCCAGCCGGACAAGCGTTTCGTGGTTTATGCCGGCACAGAGCGTTACCCCGTTTCGGAGGAGGTGCATGCAATCGGTGTCCTCGACATGGCGAAAATGCTCCTAAATATGGGTTAAGAAGGGCGCCGCACCATCTGGATTCATCTCTACCGTGAAGTTTGGCAGAGTGTAGACGATCACCAAGATCCGCGTCTATGTGCCAGAAAGACGCGGATCTTGGTGATCGTCTACAGTCTAAGGGGGACCGGACGGACCATTACGGGAAAGCTCGCCTTGCGCCAAAAGGAAGACCATCATCGCCGTATTGTCCGCGTCGGAACTGGGGATGACCGCGACATTGTACTCGAGGATCATGCGCGCAAAAGCCCTGTGGACATCAAGCGCCTTCTGATGGAAGCGGGCCACATAAGGGTCTCCCTCTATTATATATACAACCTTATGGAATGTTTGCGCAAGCGCCTCGACATGGGCCCACACCCCTTCGTCGACGACGCTCAAGATAAAATCCGTAGCTGACTTGCGCTCGACTACGACACCATTAGGCAAAATGTAGTCCCCATGTTCCAGATCCTCGATCTCTAATTTAACGCCCTCTAGGCTTTCGAGGCGGGCGATGATCTTTCCGCGTTCACGCGCGTCGACGCGAATAATAAGTTCCTGATTACTCATAGTCCTTCCCTCGCTCATGGCTTACCCAAAACGTTCTGTACTGCGGAAGCATTCCTGACGCCCTTACCCTTCCACGGAACGGATGACCTTGCCCTGGTTTCGTGGACACCTCGCATTCAGGAGATGGTAGCCTCAAACGGGTTATGTCCCTAAACTGCTGTAAATAGCTGACGAGCTTAAGGCGTTGGTGCCACCGCCTCGATCCGGGTAATTGACGTTATCGAGACGGTAATTTAACCAGGAGATCAAGGCAGTGGCAGATTATGAGATTAACGTAGGTCGGGATAGGTTGCCCGATTGCTGAATGGGCCGGAAGGGCTTGCGAAGCTTGGGGAGACGGTCTTAAACCAGGTGTTGGAGGCGCAGATGACAGAGCACCTGGGTGCGGAGCCGCATGAGCGGAGCGCCAATCGTCAGGGCTATCGCAATGGCGTGCGCCCCCGGACCCTGTACACCCGCGTGGGGCCTCATTTTCGAAGTCGACCGTAAGCGCACTCTGCGCCGGCCTCGACCCTCGGGTGCGGGCCTTCAATGAGCGCCGTCTGACGGCCTCTTACCCGTTTGTGCTGGTCGATGCTCTGGTGCTCACGGTCCGCGAAGCCGATCGGGTGGTGTCGAAGGCGGCTCTCATCGCCTCGGGCATCCGCGCCGATGGCGTGCGCGAGATCCTGGGGATCCAAATGGGTGACTCCGAGTCCTTCGCCACATGGAATGACTTCTTCACAGGGCTCAAGGGACGCGGATTGAGGGGCGTCTTGTGGGTGATCTCGGACAGCCATGCCGGTCTTGTGGAGGCCGCCCGCAAGCCGTTCCAGGGGGTCTCTTGGCAGCGTTGCCAGGTCCATCTCATGCGCAACCTCCTGTCACATACCCCGAGTCGCCATCGGGCGGAAGTGGTGGACAACCCCCGTTTGTGGGGGCCACACACGCCAAACGGATCTTTGAGGCCCATGATATCGC
>NZ_JBTRWP010000062.1:0-13727 GCF_054609335.1 Acidiferrobacter sp.
ACCCATCCGGCAGGGCCAAATCGGTCGTCCCGGACTTACACCCTGGGCCCCTCAGCGATCATGAAAAATGCGCCCTCAGATATCGTGGCCGCTCTCAGCGGGCCCCCGAAAGACTGATGGCTTCGCCCAGGGCAGGGCTTAAGCTCCGTTCCACTAATCGGAGTATAGGTATGGGCAAAATATCGAAATCTGCCTTTCTTGCTGCCCTGCTGGTAACAACGCTTGCGCTGTCAGCTTGCCGCTCCTCGCACGGCAGCACGGCCACAAGCGCAGCGCCGGCGCCCTCTGCGCCGACTACTAGTTCTCCGGGTAGCTCAGCGGCACCCGCGCCCGCGGGAGACTCAATTACCCCTACCGCACTGGCGATCGTAACGAACAGTGGATCCGGCACCATCGCGACGTACACCGTCAGCAATGGTCAGCTCTCCGCTGCGCCGACGGCCGTGACGAATATCGCAACATCGTCGTCGCCGCGATGGATTACCCTCAATGGCGGGTTCGCGTACGTCGCCAACATGGGATTTGATGATGTGTCGACCTACACCGTGAATCACGGCGTTCTCTCGACTGTCCCTGTCAGCACGACCGCACCCATTGCGGGGACCTCTCCCAACAAGATTATCCTAAACAACGCTGACACACTGGCCTATGTCGGCAACCTAGGAGCAGGGGACGTTTCGACCTACGCCATCCATAACGGCCTTTTGGGAACGGATCCTGTGAGCACAACGACACCAGCTGCGGGCTACTACGTGGCCGGCATCATCCTAAGCCCCTCCGGCTCCCACCTTTACGCCGTTTATTTTCGCAACTCAGGTTCATCTGGCGATGGGTACGTCGCCTCGTACACCGTCACGAATGGAATTCCGACGAACACGCCCCTGAGCACCACAACGGTGGCCCCCAACACCAACCCGATGGGCATTGCCATCAGCTTGTCGGGGCAGGACGTGTATGTCGTGAATACAGGCACGGGCGACATATCGACATATGCGGTCGCGAACGGCGCCCTCTCGACGAACCCGGTCGCCACGACCACACCGGTCAACGGCTCGAGCCCTTTCATAGACGCCCTCGATCCTTCTGGAGACACGCTGTACGTGGCAAACCAGGGTACAGGCACCATAGCCTCCTATAAGCTAAATAACGGGCTCCCAGCCGCTACGCCCCTCAGCACCACCAACCCTATCAAGGGTTCGGCGCCTTTTTGCGTCGTGGTGGGGGCTCGTGGTCAGTTTGTTTATGTGACCAACGAAGGAGGCGACACGCTTGCCTCATACGCCATCACAAACGGCGTACTATCGCCCGATCCCGTGCGCACTACGACCGCAGTCCCGGGGTCCGGGCCTTTATGGATCGCGCTTGCCCCGTAGCGCGGTGGTTTCCTAACTGAAATAGGGCAGGGCGGTGCCCTTCACGGTCGTCGGCCGACACAGTCGGCCACTTTGGATCGCCCGGGGCCCGCCCCATCAGTCTCTCGTTAGTGATTTGCGAAGCCCCGGGGGCCTTTGTGGATAGCGAGGCATGGCGTGTTCTGAAGACCGCTTGCGGCATGGCTTGCCTTAAACGACGCCCTCCGCTCTGTTTGGATTGTGGGATGCTGGGCCGTCGGTGAGGGGGTATCCGGAGGCCTCGCTGGTCGCCGGCACCACGGACAGCTAGGGCCACGATGCGTATTCGCCGTTTGGGGGCATGACAATGGTGGCGTGAACGCGAGAACACCAGTGCGCCCACGGGCGCGCAGGTCGCGATGTCATTGGGGGTGAAGGGATCCGCAAGGCTTGGCTTGTCCCAAGAATGCGCTACATTCGGCCTCAAAAAGACCGGCGGAAGCCATAACCGATTATGCCTGCCGCCTTTTGGGTATATGGGCACGCCGTATTCTCTGAACGGGGTGTCCGGGAGATTGGGAAGGTGCGCCTTTTACGCGCATGCAGAGACGTGTGTGCCGGGCCTTCTGCGTCAGGCGTCTAATGACGCAGCGCGCACCTCGGCCGCGGGGAGGCGCGCGACGAGCAGCACGTTGGCAAATAGCGTGCCACGACTCATGGGGACCGCCGTGACAGCGAAGCCCAGGGCATCGAGACGCGTAAGCCAGGATGCGAGGGGACGGCAGTGCAGTCGCTGCCGTCGCGCTGCGCGGAGGGACACCATGACGGCATCGACCAAGCGCGTGACGTGGAAACGCCAGCCGGCGGCGGCATCCCCTATACGCAATAGCAGGAGTCCGCCGCGAGGCGTAAGCGCCTCGCGCACACGCTCCAGGACGCCATCCTGAGATGGGCAGTCGATATAGTGCAGCACATCGAAAATAGCGACGACATTGGCAACACCAAAAGCGCTCGTGCGTATGTCGCCGCACGTGACGCTACCGGCCGTAAGCGCCTCGCGCGCGCGCGCCGCGTCACGCCCGGCCCGCTCGATCCCGTGATAGGAAGCAAAGCGCGGTGGTCTCGGCCACGAGGCGGGCCACGAGGCCGCTCGCCAACGATCGTGGGCGGCCGTAAGCCACGACGAAAGGAGGCCCAGGCCACAACCGAGATCCAGGATATGCGCGTCGTCGGGTATGAGCCCGCGCGCCAGAAGCTCGGCAAAGATGGGGTCGCGCGCCAACTTGCCGCGCGCGAAATGCCAGGGAAACCGGCCGGCGCTCCGATAAGGGGCCGCTGCCGCGTCGATCAACTCGTCTATCACCCCCTTCGACACGCCCCCTCCCTTTGGTCGTCCCAGGTCGAAGCGACCCGAAGCCCGTCCACCCTGCGTGCAGCACCCTGCAGGCCCCGCCATAGGCGCCTTAAGCGGACCTTCGGGTGGGAACCCTCTCCGCGCCCGCACGGACCCGTGCGCCCCCAATAGCGCTCCCGCCGAGCGTCCTGAGCAGTATGCCAAAGGCCGAGGCCTAGCGGCAAACCTTCACCGGACCCCACCTCGACCCCATTACTATGTGCCTGCCTCTACAACAGAGGTACGGCCAGTCCGGCCCGGCATGACTGCTTCCCCCAGTCGACCCCCCGCGACGGGCCTTGGCTTAAAACGCGAGCGGCGAGTCTCTGCCCGCCGCGAGGTGCACCGACCGGCCAGGACGCGAGCGTCACAACCGAGGACTGCCTTACCAGTTGAGCGATATCAACCCATGCGCACGGCGAGGTGCCATGCTCATGGCGCGTCTCGGCCAGGGCAGGCGAGGTTGCGGCACCTCATGGAGCAAGCGTCCGAGGGCACAGCGTTCGCCGCCATAGAAGCGAGTTGGGACGGCGCGGGCGCTTGGGAGTGCTTACGACAACCCTGAGGCGCGGTGGCAAGACATTCCGTGGTATGGCATTGCGAGCGGCGCGCCGCATCGCGCGCGCGAGGTAGCCTTACAAGCACGAAGGGATGAGCTGCCCTTATAAAAAACGGGAGGATGGAATGGCGGGTCTGACCCAATCTGGAGCTACTGTGGAAGAGTGCGATGTACTCGTAATCGGCGGAGGCCCAGCGGGATCGACTGCCGCCGCACTGCTCGCCCAAAAAGGGCATCGGGTCGTGGTGGCGGAAAAAGACCACCATCCACGATTTCATGTCGGCGAATCGCTCCTGCCCGCCAATCTCCCACTTTTCGAGCGACTCGGGGTCGCAGACGAGATACGCGCGCTTGGGATGGTGAAACGCGGAGTGCAATTCGTCTCGCCCTGGCATGAAAATACGAGCCAGACATTTGCGTTCAAGGATGCCTGGGACAAAACCATGCCGCACGCCTATCAGGTGCGACGTTCCGAATTCGATGAGGTCCTGTTGCGAAACGCGGCACGCAATGGGGCCACCGTCATCGAGGGTTGCCGGGTGCGCAGCGTCGAGAACGCGCCCGCCGATGCGGGTTCGCTGGTACACGCCGACGACGGATCGGCAACGGGTCGGACGTGGCATACGCGCTACGTGATAGACGCGTCGGGGCGCGATACCTTCATGGGCAACCGTGAGCGCATGAAGTATCGCAATCCCCGTCATAACAGCGCCTCCCTATACGCGCACTTTCGCGGGGCGATACGGCAAGAGGGCGAGGCCGAGGGAGATATCTCCATATTCTGGTTCCAACACGGGTGGCTTTGGTTCATCCCGCTGCCTGACGGCGCGACCAGCGTGGGGGCGGTGACTTGGCCCTACTACATGAAGACGCGCAGCACCGATGTCGAAACGTTCTTTCGGGACATTATCGCGCAGGCCCCGGAATTGGCCGCGCGTCTTGCGTCCGCCGAGATGGTGACGCCCGTGGAGGCCACTGGCAACTTTTCCTACTTCTGCGAGCGCGCCTACGGACCGAACTACGTACTTGTGGGCGATGCCTTGTCATTCATCGATCCCGTCTTCTCCTCGGGAGTCCTGCTCGCTATGCAGAGTGCCTTCGCCGCTGCCGGTGCGGTGGATACAGGCCTGCGGAAACCCGCGCAGGCGCAGGCGGCACTCAAGGGTTATGAGCAGGCGATGCGCGGGGGCCTAAGGAAGCTGTCCTGGTTCATCTACCGGATCAATCACCCGTCTATGCGCGATCTTTTCATGGGGCCACGCAATATCTTCCGGGTCAAAGAAGCGCTGTTATCGGTGCTCGCGGGGGATATCTTCGGGGACACGCCGATCTGGCGTTCGGTCGCGGCCTTCAAGGCCATCTATTACTGGAACCAAGTGCGTAACCCGCGGCGTTCGATCGCGGCCTGGCAGAGACGGCGCGTCAGTATTCGCGTCTAACGCCCGCGCCAGGCGGACGCAAGCGGCGCGCTATTCGGGTTGGAACCACGGGGCGGCATCACGCCGCCCCGTGGGACCGATAAGGCTTACTTGTGATATCCGCTTTCCTTGGGGTTTACGCGAATGTAGATGAGACCCTCGGCGGGGCTACCAAAATAGCGCTGGGAAAACGTCAACTCTCCCTCGCCTTTGTAGTACCAATCGGTTCGATAGGTGTCTCCGCCGAAATAGAAGGGAATGAATTGCTTGCCGGTGATGTGGCCGGCAGTGCTCGTCGGAGGCCCGATGAGGCCCTGGACCTCTTGCCGGCTCATTCCGGGACGAAGCTTGGCGAACTTGCTGCCGGGACGCGGCTTCCCATTCAAATAGGCGGTGTGCTTGGCATGCGTCTTAGCCGCCGGATGACTCCCCGAGCCTGCCGAAGCCCCGCCCGATGGGGTCGCGCAGGCACTCAAAGAGCCTATTGCCACGAATACCAATAGTTTCCACTTCTTCATAAATCCTCCCGTTTTTGTGCCTTTTCAGGAAATGACTCTAGCAGGTAACGAAGGTTGTGCCAATGATTATGGTAGCCCCGGGAACGTATGATCGTAAGAGTCCCCACTACGGCCCATATCCTCGAATTGTGGGTCTTGCAATGCTGGAATTGTGTAGGCGAAAGCGTGAAAGTGGCGACATATTTCTGGGAAAGGCGCGAAGCCTCCTGGACGTTTGCTGCACGACTAGGCATGCTCAATATGGCAAAGGATGGTCACGAAGCGCCCGCGGCCGTCGGCCGATATATGGAGCAAAGTGGCGGGGCGCGAAGATGGGTCGCGCAGACCTTGGGCGACCGCAAAAGCGGAGGACGTCGGGTAGTCTCCACAGTCCGCCATTGGGGTGCGGAGCGTCGCGCGGGGCAGAAGGTCGACAAGCTCGGTGACGAAGGGCCGTGGCACGTGTGACCCCGATGACACAAAGACAGGACCTTGTGCGACAAGGTCCACCAGGCGCTCGTGGAGTCGCTGCCAATCGGCCGCGCGCGGGGCGTTGAGCCAGCGCATATCGACGAGGCGACCTACGGCGCGCGCGGGCTCAGTCGAGAGCACGAGCCATGCGCTCCCCTCCCCCGGACTCTCACCGGGGGGAGGCCTGTAGCGGCGTTCGAGTTCCGCGATCGAGGGAGCGCTTTCGTCTACGCCTCCGACCAGGGCGTGGCCGAGACCTTCCTCGATCGCGATGCAGGCCTGACGAAGGGCCCATTCGAAGGACAAGACCCCTTGACTGATCGTGAGGTTAGGTCCAGCGAGGCCCGCAAGCCGTGCAATGTAATAGGTCGCCGTGTTGCTGTTCATGTTGACGAAATCGAACGGCGAAACCGCGGGCGGGCCCGTGCGCGTCTGCGCGAAAACCCGCGCCGGAGTCCTTTGGTCGCCGAGGCCCGTGGCGAGATACACCCCGGTGGACGTAGGGGGCGTGGCCTCGCGGACTGAGGCGAGAGCGCCCACGGCGGCCAAGTGGATGAAACGCGAGGCCTGGCGCAAAGATCGGCCGCAGAGATCCTGGACGCGCAGGGCGAGCGCCTGATCGAAGGCCTCCGGCCCGGAACAGCCATCAAATACGCAGCTGCGAGCGAAGGTTGCGGGCGCATGGAAGTAAATGGCGCGGCTCACGACTCGAAACCCACAATCAAAGAGACATAGCTTGCCCCGAAGCCAAAGAAATTGAGCTGATAGGGGCCCGACCTTGCGGCCAGGGGTGCTCGCAGGGGTGCCAGAGAAAGCGCCGGATCGGCCTCCTCGAAGCCTGCGGCCGGGGGCACGAAGCCCGCCTCGAGACAGGCGAGAAACGCTGCAGTCTCAAGAGCGCCGCTCGCCCCCAAGGTGTGGCCGAGGCTTCCCTTGAGGCTGGTCACAGACGGCAGGGGGCCATAGAGTCTGTGCAGGGCGATGGCCTCGGCCTCGTCGCTATCGGTCGAGCCCAGGCCGTGGGCCTTTATGGCCACGATATCGCGCGGCTCGCATTGGGCCGCGTGCAAGGCCTCGGACATGACGGCGTGCATGGCGTCGGCGTCCGGCGCCTGTCCAGCCGGCCCCATGGCGGCGCAGACGTGGGCCCCGCCGAGGATGACGGCGCGCGCGCTGCGGAAATCGGGCGAGGACGCCTGTAGGGACAAGGCCGCCAGACCCTCCCCTAAGTGGAGTCCGGCGCGATGACGGTCGAAGGGCCGGCAACCGCGCGGATCAAGGAGCATGAGCGATCGAAAACCGTTCAAGGCGATGGGGCTCAAGGCCTCGAAACCCACGACCAGGGCGGACGGGCACTCGCCGCGCGCCAACGCCCGCGCGGCCAATAACAAGGCGTTGGCGCTCGACGAACAGGCCGTGGACAGGGTCAGCGGCGCGCGTTCGAGCCCAAGGTCCTGGGCAAGGTCGCAAGCTACGTCACCGCATGACCCTAGCCACTCGGGGCCCTGCCCCACGTATTCACCCAGAAAGAAGATGCCGGAGGTCCCGACGACGAGCCAGGCGTCCGGCGCAGGGAGCGCGGCGTGCGCCGGCCGCGCCACATCCGCGAGGGCAGCGCGCAGGGCGCCGGGACTGGGCGTGAAATCGGCGCGGTCCATGGCGGCCGTAAGGTCCCCCCGGTCCTGCCCTGGGAAGGCAGGCAGGCCGCGCGGCGGCGCAGCCCTCCCCTCACGCAGGGCTCGCACGAGCTCCGCCGGCCCCGTCCCAAAGGGGGTGCGCATGTGCCAAGCCGCGAAACCCGCCCTCACATCACGCGGCACCGGCGGCCTGGAGATAATGCGCGAGCGTGCGCACGGAGCCCAGGGCGCGACGCGCCTCCTTGCTGTCTTCGATGCGAACGGCGTACTGCTGGCTGAGCGCCAAGCTGATTTGAAGCACGTCCAGGGAATCGAGGCCCCAGGGGCTTGCAGGCCCTATGAGCGGCGCATCCTCGTCCAAGGTCTCCGCGGGCTCAGGCCGGTTGCAGGCCGTCACGATCAGCTGCTTGAGCGCCGCCACAAGCTCATCGTGATCACCGACCGTCGTTGCTCCCATCCCTCGCCCTTCCCCGTCTCTATCTACTGTGGCCGCAGCTCGCGGTGAAATCGTACGGCCGCCACGATAAGGCAGGCCGCGCCAAACCCAAGCAAACGTAAGGTGTCCGGAAGAACGCCGGCCAGGCCATCGCCGCGCACAAAGATCGCCTGGAATCCATCCAGCCCCCACGACATGGGCGAGATCACCGAAAGCTCTTGCATGGCCGCTGGCATCACCATCTTCGGGACCAAAATGCCACCGATGGCGGCCATGATCAAGACAGAGACGGCCCCAAAACTCGTCGCCTGTTCCTGGCTTTGAACAAAGGTCGCGAGCAACAGGCCGTAGCCGATCGCCGCCAGATTGGCGGATGCCGCGACCACCACGAGGGCGAGCGGCGCGTGGCCGACCGTGAGCGCGTCGCCTCCAAGGAGCGGCAACACATACATGGCTTCGGCCAGTACCATGAGAAGCTGAATGCTGTTGATCAGGAAATAGGGCAGGATCTTGCCGACGAGCAGCACCCACGAAGGCACCGGCAAGGCCCGTAGGCGGGTGATGATGCCCTGCTGGCGCTCCTTGATGACGGCGACCGACAATGGCACGGTCAGGAAAAACATCGCGAGCAGTGTCCAAGCCGGGGCGTTTTGCTGCGCGGATGTGGGCGTAGGCGCGCCGTCCAGCCCGCCTTTAGCCACCACTAGACGCAGAGGCGCCGGCCGGACACCGGGGCTGTGAGGCGCGAAGCGGCGCACGATGGACGCCAGATCGTCTGTGGCGACGCGCGCGAAGGCGCGACGCACAAGCGATATCCCGAGGGCGCGCATCTGGGCCGGCAGCGCCGGGTTCGCATAGAGGACTGCCGTGCGTGGCCGCACGCCATGTCGCCTCACCCCCAAGACCACCGCGAGCGCGGCATGCCCCTCGCGCACCAGGCCACGCACGCGCGCGCGTTCGGCGCGGTTGTCCGGAGAGATCCGCGCGGCTACCGTCAGAGAATGCTCGCGCCTTAATGCGGCAAGCAGTCGTTGCGCACCCACCCCCGGTCCCGCCAGGAATACGACGCGCATAGGCCTTGGGATGGTCTGGCGGAAGGTATCTTGCAGCGCGAGCGACATGATGAGCACGAAGACCGCGGGCATGACGATCAGCATGAGCAAGGCCTCCTTGTCACGCAAAAGCCCGAGCGTCTCCTTGACCAAGGCCGCCCGCAATTGCGATAAGCGCCTCACGACCCATCCCGCAACTGCGTGCCGGTAAGCGCAAGGAAGGCCTGCTCCAGATCGCGCGCGCCGACTGCCACCGAGAGCGGCCGGATATGGACATGCGCCAGCATCTTCAGGATCGCCGGTAGTCGCCGATAAGGGTCGTCGGTGATGAGCGTGAGAAGCGGCGACCTAACCGCCACATCCTCGACGCCGGCCATGGTGCGCAGGATGTCGGCCGCCGCCGCCACGGCGCGGGGGTCGAAGCGCAATTCAATGCGATTGCCGGTGAAACGCGCGAGCAGTGCGCCGAGCGCGCCCTGGGCGATGAGGCGTCCCCCATCGAGAACTGCGATCTCGTCGCACAACTGCTCGACCTCATCCAGATAATGCGAGGTATAGATGATGGTCTTGCCGGCGCGGTTCAAGGCCCTCAGGTTCTCATGAATGGCGTGGCGCGACTGAGGATCGATGCCCACCGTGGGTTCGTCGAGCACGAGCACCGGCGGATCGGGCAGCAGCGTCGTGGCAAGATTCAATCGTCGCTGCTGGCCGCCGGAATAGGTCTCCACCCGTCGATGAGCCAGGTCCTGGAGCCCCGCGAATTCCAAGCCGAACGCCACGCGCTCGCGCAGCCTCGCCCCGGAAAGCCCGCTCAATCGCCCGAAGGTCTCGAGATTCTCGCGGGCGGTGAGGCGCGGATAGAGCGCGAGCGACTGCGGGGCAAGCCCGATCAGATCTTTGTAGGCATCGGGGGCCTCCGCGAAGCGCAAACCATGCACCGCGATGCTGCCGGAACGGGGACGCATGAGCGCGCAGAGCATACTGAGCAGTGTGGTCTTACCAGCCCCGTTGGGCCCCAGCAACCCAAGGAGCGCGCCCTTTCGCACCACCAGGCTCACGTCCTCTATGCTGTCGCGCTCGGCGCGCCGATAGCAGCCGAAAAGGTTCTGAATATCGACCGCGAGCTCCGCCTCGGCGGGCGGCCGCGCAAGGGGCGCTGGAGCAGGTCTTGGGAGCGAAGCGGCCATGCTCAAGAGGGTAGCAGCGCGCGCCGGGCAAGGCTAGGCAAAAGCCATAAGGGGCAATGGCAAGGTTCGCTCATATCGCTGCCCGCAACGCCCGGAACAGGCGCTCCTCGCGTCCGGCCAGTTGAGTTAAGAGGGCCGCGAGTTCCCCGTAGGCGCCCGCGTCGGTCCTGGTACCCTTGCAGATATGGGCCCCCACCAGCGCAAATTGCCGCCATTCATCCCCGATCGCAGTCATCTCCCGCGACAAATCCTCCAGCGCGGGAAGGACGAGGCGCAGGCCCGCCTCGGCAAGAAAGGCAGCGAACAGGAAGCGAAACCCCGCCCCGCCGGTCCCGATCTCCTCCTGCATGCGCACGATCTGCGCGACCTGCGCACGGGCGCGGTCGACGCCAAGGCGCGCGGGCCAGCGCCCGATGTCGCGCCCGAGCGCCCGTATGCCACGCACGCCCACGGGTAAGAGCGGGATATCGAGCATCTGGCGACAGGTCGACCGAATGCCCGCGCGTATGGCGTCTTCGATGTCAGGATCGTCGGGTATCGATTCCGGGTAATACAGGAGACCACGGGGGGCGAAGGCGCCGCGCGCGAAGCGGGCGCGTACGAGCGCCTCTGGCGCACAATGAACAACCTCCTCGAACACCGTGTCGCTCAACCAATAGCCCACGTCATCGCGCGCGAAGGCCACGAGGTTGTGACCATTGAACTGGAAGCGCATGGTCGAAGGGAAATACGGCAACCAGTAAACACAGGTCTGAAGGCCCACGGCGAGCCCCTGTGAGAGCAGTTCCTCGAGCCGGCGCGTAGCGGTCTCGGGGTCGCGGAAACGCTCGTAGCGCATGCGGATGCCGAGGCGACGCGTAGCAAGGCGGACGATGGCAAGCGGCGCTACGCGATAGGCCGTGACTGGGAGACCCCCGACTTTCAATAATCCCGTGTGCAGGAAAAAAAGCCCGCTGCCCACGCCAAACCACAAGGGCTCGGACAGGTCCAAGCCCCGGTCACGCAAGAGCGCTCCGAGCGTGCCGGTTTCGCAGTGTCCCGAATGCCGGTGCGGGAAAGCGCGCGGGGCGCTCATCCCCCCAGCCCCGGCAGGCGCGCCAACTCGGCGACCGACAGGCCGAAGGCGTGGGCGTAGCGTTCGAGCACGGCGTGCGAGAGCCGCGCAAAGACCTTGGGCCGCAGGTGGCGGCGCACGCGAAAGCGTGACATCCCCGTATTGGCCGCGAGCAACCGGTAATCCATCTGGCAGACCGTCATGTGGTAGGCGAGCGCGCTCACCTTCCCCGCCAACACCTGAAGGCGGACCGCTTCCAATTGCTCCCGCAGAGCATCCCGGGCGTGCTCGTTGACGATGCGCTCTACCTCCCAGCCGCGGCTTGCCACCACCACGTAGCGGCCCTGCGCGTCCAGGGCGTAACAGGCGCGACGGCGCCCCTCGAGGACCGAATCGTCTTGCGGGACCTCGTGCGCCCTCATCCCCGAATCTCCCGGTCAGACGACGGTGAGGTGCACATAGCAGGTCGCAAAGCGTGCGCTCTCCGGCACGAGACAGAGGAGACGCTGACCCTTTTGGAGGACGCCCGCGTACAAGAGCTCTTCGAGCATCACATACATCATGGCCGAACCGACATTGCCCCTTTGGGACATATTGCTGAACCACTTCTCGAAGGGGATGGGGAAACCGATGGCCTCCAGGGCCTTGCTCAAGAGCGGCCGGAAGTACTCGGAGGAATAGTGAGGTAGAAACCAGTCCACATCGCGCGCCGCAAGCCCGCGCCTCGACGCGATGGCCGCCAGGGGGCGGGTGACGGCTGCCTCAACGATATGCCGATCCAGCAGGCGCGTATCCTGTTTGACAGTAAAGTAGCGGTCACGGCTCGCCTCTGCGGGTGATACCTCTCGCCACCCGCGCAACCGCCCGTCCGCGTCCCGGTGCGCGCCGCTGTACATGCACACCGGAAGTTCGCCGGCATAGGACAGGCAATCTATCCAGTCGACACGCAACGACGGGCCTTGGGCCGCAGGCACGGCGCGCAAGACGGCGGCACCCGCGCCGTCCGACAACATCCAGCGCAGAAAGTCCTGCTCGAAGGCCAACACGGGCTGCCGCTCCAGCGTCCCGATGTCGGGCTCGGCATCGAAGTTCTCAGCGCGCATGAAGCTCGAGGCGAGCTCCGAACCCGTACTTACGGCCACGTTAGCGCCCCCGCCTGCTACCGTCATGTAGGCATACTTAAGGGCGGTGGCGCCCGCCGTGCAGACGCCGGCGATGGAGCTCACCTCCATGGGGGGCGCCGCAAGCGCGCCCTGCACCATGTGCGCATGGCCGGGCTTCAACTGGTCTGGGCTGCTCGTGCCGCAGGCCAGGCAGTTCACATGCCCGAGAGGCACATCAGCGCGCGCAAGCGCGAGCCGCACGGCCAAGGCGGCCATATCGGCGTTGCTGTGGGTGAGCACACGAGTCTGCGGATCGATGGCGTAGAAGCGGCGCTTGATGCCGTTTCTCGCCAGGACCAGTCGACGGGCGCGGGATGGCAGGCCGCCCGCCATGCCGAGCACCGCCTCCATCTTATCGTTTTCGACGGGCGCGTTCGGAAAAAAGGCACCTAGGGCAGTGATAAAAACAGGCCGCAACACGGATTCTTTCACAAAAATTCACCACAACGATCGCAGTTGCTGCCAGAGGGGGCTTCGAGACGCTGCGCCGCCGCGCGCAGACGTCCCGACAGGAAGGGTCGCAGTAGCCATGCCGCTGCCAGGGTCACAGGCAGCACAGTCAGGATCATGGTCGCAAGAAACGTGGCGTAAAACACCAAGGCCACCCGTCGCGGGCGCGAGCCCGGGGGGCCGATGCGCCGCAGGAGCCGGCCCCAGAGGAGAAAACTCCGATGACCTATGCGTTCGCTCGCGATGTAGTGGGGATCGACACGCACGGCACCCAAGCCGCGCAGCAGGCTTTGCGTGGGTGCCCCCTGCAGGGTCGGGAGCGCGCTGCGCAAGGCGCGACCGAATCGCGCCGCGCCCTCGATGTCCGCGGCGCTCACGCCGGCTGCGGGAAAGATTTTCCAAAAGGCGTCTTTGCGCCCGGTCAAAAGCCAGCGCGGGGTCGTGATGAAGGTGCTCCACGGCGGTCCCCGGTCGATGAGCACCACGTTATCGATGAGCCGCGCGCCGCGTCGTTCGAGGAGCGCGATCACCTTCGCCTCGGCGGTAAGCCACATGTTCCGGCAAGCGATGAGGGTAATGACTGGCCGCCCGGCAAGCACGCGGGCGGCGTCCGAATGCAGAAAACCCGTGATCGGCAGGGAGGGCGACAGAAACCAAACCTGGTAGGCCAGGATAATCAGGTCGAAGTGCTCGTCCGGATCGAAGGCGACCGGCGCGATCGCTGGCGGATCCAAATAGACTGATTCCGGAAAGACATCCAAAAAATCCAGAAATCTCCACGGGAACCTATAGGGCTCGCGAGGGGCGATGGCCGCATCCACGACCTCGATGTCCAGGCAGTCCCGTAGGGGGGCGACGAAGGATTGCACGGCCCGCGTCAACTGGCCCGTTTGCGAGTAGTAGACGACGAGTACGCGTTTTGCGGCGTGCGACGGTGCCATGATCAATGATTTCCCGCAACCTGCGCTGCGCTCGTACGTCCGAAGCGGCGATCGTCCGATACTTCAAAAACGGGCGAACGCCTCGGGCTGAGTATAGCGGTCGGCCCATACGCGGTAAAGGACGCGCCATCGGCAGCC
>NZ_JBTRWP010000063.1:0-13050 GCF_054609335.1 Acidiferrobacter sp.
GATACCGATGATCGCGATCACGACCATCAACTCGATCAAGGTGAAGCCGGCCTGAATGCCAGCCACTACCGGGTTCTTTTTACGCATGGCCATAACTCCTCTCACCTCAATAGCACCGGTTCACTATGAACGGTGTACGCAGTAGAGAATAGTGCATGATCCGTACCAGTCACGGGGGCTCGTTGGGCACGTGTTGGCACGAATTCTGTAAGTCCTTGAAGCGACGAAGGCGCGGCGAGAACCCTCGGAATGAGGCGTAGTGTTGGACCGATAGGCGGTATATAAGATGCCCCTGAAATGGGTGGGTCAGGGGGTGACGAAAAACGTCACTCCCGCAGGTTGCGCCTGACGCATAAAGGCACCCTGCCGCTTTCCGTCAGGGCCGCGCGGTGCCCCTCGACGCCCGTGGACCCAAGCGACGGCCTCTCTTCTCGAATGGCGTGAAGGGGTGGGAGTGGCCGCGTGCGGCGTGAAGGTGAACCCTAAAACCGCAGGCGTGGAGGGGTGAGACGATCTTCCGCCACATCGAAGGCCGCCTCCAGGGCGCTTTGCCCCATGAAGCGCATGAGGCCCCGGGGGCGCTTGGGGCCCAACACGACAGGCCGGGCGCGCTTGCCGCCGATATCGCGCACCAAGGAATCCACGCTCGCGAATCCGTCTATGAGGCCCAGGGTCTTGCCCTTGCTGCCCAACATATAGGAGCCGTCGAAGACCTGGGGCTCAGGGCCTAGGCGGCTACCCCGACGGGTGCGCACCCAGTCCTTGAACTCCTCATGCATGTCAGTCAAGAGCTCTTTGGTAAAAAGGATGTCATCGGCCTGCTCCGGGCGGAACGGGTCTAAGCGCGACTTATGCTCGCCCGCAGTATAGACGCGCCGCTCGATGCCATGGCGGGCAATGAATTCCGCAAATCCAAAGCCGCCGCCGATCACACCGATTGACCCCACGATGCTCATGCGGTTGGCATAGATCTCATCGGCCGCGCAGGCGATCCAGTAGCCGCCGGAGGCGCCGACGTCGCCGATCACCGCCAGGACCTTGATGTCGTACTCCTGCGCGCGTTCGCGGATGAAGCTTGCCACGAGATCCGACTGCACCGGCGACCCACCCGGGCTTTCTATGGAGAGAATGAGGCGCTTGCGGGCCCGGGCCAAGGCGACCGCCCGCGCGATCGGCTCGCGATAGGCGGCAAGACTGATGGCGTAGGGCTTCGCCGCGATAATGCCGCGCAGCGACAAGACCGGGATGCGGGGCGCTCGCCAGAATAAGAGGCTCATGGGGCCGAGTGTAGCCGATCGCCGCCGCCTCCAGAAGGGCCGCGCCCGCAGCTGACAGCGGCTGGCGTCACCCGCGCACCCCATGAGCCGATACCCCAAGGTCGGGTTCGAATGGCGCCACCCGAGGAAGAGATCGCAGCAAGAGGGCGGGGCAGGGCCGCAATCAGGCGCGGGAACGGTCTCGTCCAGAACAGGATGCGGGTGTGATCAGGCAAGTCTGGGGCCGGGGGGGTCGTCTTTGGATGCGCGGGCGGGCGCTGCTCGGCGAACATGCTAGACTCTCTCAAAAAGGCCACGGGCGTCACGATATTCCAAAAGACGCGGCGGGGCTGCGAGAACAAGAACCGAAACCGCGGGTGTACGGCCAATCATGACGGAAGACCGAAAGTCCACGGAAGTCGCTCGCGACACCGCGCCCCTGTCCGCAGGGCTGCGGGTCATACGCGTTCAGGGGAAGATTCTGGACGGGATGGTCATGACCCTGATCTTCATCATGTTGGCCACCCTGCTCGGCGCCATCGGTGGGCTCATTTTCGACTACGTGGCTGCCATCAAGCTCCTTTACGAGTCCGTCGGCAGCATGAGCACGGTCGCCGCCCATGACCTCATCAAGATGACCGGCCAACATCTCGTATCGGACGTGCTGTCGGTATTCATCCTCATAGAGCTCTTTCGCAGCTTCTCGGATTATCTGGAGTTCCACCGCATCCGCCTCCATGTGCTGGCCGAAGTGGGCTTCGTGTTCGTGCTGCGCGAGGTCTTCGTTGGACTCTACGCCAACCAATTGAACTGGCAGGATCTGCTGGCCTTGGGCGGCCTGCTCGCGGTGCTCGCCGCCACACGTGTTCTTGCGACCCGCTTCCCGCCGCGCCCCCACTCCTCGCAGCCGTGACGCACCATGCCCCCCCGGGGCACGATCGTGGCGCGTAAAGCTCGAGAGATATTCGTCCACGCCGCGCCCGTGCTGGGGCATAAACACAGGGGCCCCAACTTCGCGCACACCTTCGAAGATCTTCCGTCTCAAGCTTCCACTGCCGGGTTACGCGCAGACAGGGAGCGGCGTGCGATGAGCCTTAAGGAAAGCCTGGCGCAAGGCCTCAGGGTTCTCCCCGGGGGCGATATCGGATACGCAGCGTCATAGAGGGACCCCCTCTTTCAGGGGCGGGCTTGCGGGAAGATCGGGCGCGCCCAAGTGGCCGGCCCGGATCACGAAATCACCGAAGCGCTCGGAAGGCCCCCTGTGGACGGCATAGTCGGCGAGCAGCGGTGTCAACACCGCGATCACCTCGTCGAACGTAAGCTTATCGCGATAGGGCGTGTTCAGGCGTTCACCGGCGAATCCCCCACCCAGATACAGGACATATCGACCTGGGCTCTTGCCGACGAGCCCGATCTCGGCCAGCCGCGCTCGCGCGCACCCGTTCGGGCAACCGGATAGGCGCACAGAGATCGCCACGCCGGAGAGGCCCAGGGTATGAAGGACTGCCTCCAAGCGCTCCAGAAAGCCTGGCAGGGCCCGCTCGGCCTCGGCCATCGCCAAGCCGCAAGTCGGGAAAGAGACGCAGGCGATGGCGTGCCGCCGTACGCCCTCCTCCGGCTCGATGGGTATGGGGACGCCGTGGCGCGCGAACACGGCCTCGATGACGGATTTCCGGCTCGATTGCACACCCGAGATCGTGAGATTTTGATTGGGGGTCAGGCGAAAGTCGCCCTCATGGAGGCGCGCCACCTCAGCGAGCGCCGTGAGCCTGCGGCATGCGGCCTCATCTTGCAGGCGTCCGGCCAGCACGCGCAGGGTCAGATGCAGTCGGCCCTCGCGGTCCTCGACCCAGCCTAAGCGATCGCTACGGGTCTCAAAGCGATAATCGCGGACGGGGCCGAGCGCGAACCCGAGACGGTTCTCGAGCTCGGCCTTGAACCACGCGACCCCATGATCATCAAGCGTGTACTTCAAGCGCGCGTGGCGCCGGTTCGTGCGATCGCCGTGATCGCGCTGAATGCGCATCACCTGTTCGGCGACCGCCAAAACCTGGCCCGGGACGCAGAAGCCGATCAGGTCGGCCAGTCGCGGATAGGTCGCACCATCGCCGTGACTTGCCCCCATGCCGCCGCCTACAGCGACGTTGAAGCCCACAAGGCGGCCCTCCTCGATGATGGCGATGAAGCCCAAGTCCTGGGCTAGGACATCGACATCGTTTAGGGGCGGCACGGCGATACCGATCTTGAACTTGCGTGGCAGATAGGTCGGGCCATAGAGCGGCTCCTCCTCCGCGCCGGCAGCCCCGGCCGCAGGCTCATCCCACCACGTCTCCCGGTAGGCCGCGGTCCGCGGCAGGAGGGCGGCACTCAAGTCCGCGGCGAGCGTGCGGACCTCGCGCACCACGGGCGAAGTCGCCGGATGATTGTGGCAGATGACATTGCGGTTTACGTCACCGCAGGCGGCGATGCTGTCGAGACCCAGGGCCCCGAGTTCGGCCATCAAGGGCTTCAGATCGGCCTTCAATATCCCATGAAACTGGAAGGTCTGGCGCGTCGTGATGCGCAGCGTGCCATTGCCACGCTCGCGAGCCAGACCCGTGAGGCCCTGCCATTGGGCGGGGGTACACACCCCGCCCGGCATGCGCACGCGCACCATGAACGCATAGGCTGGCTCCAGTCTCTGTCCCTGGCGCTCAAGGCGCAGGTCGCGGTCGTCCTGTTGATAAGCACCATGGAATTTGAGCAACTTGGTGTCCGCCTCCGACAGCGCCCCAGTGACGAGGTCTTTGAGCCCTTCGGCGATGGTGCCGCGCAGGCGGCGGCTTTGCGCCTTGACGGTCTCCTCCTCCGCGAGCGGACGCACATGTTCGCGAGACTTTGGCATGGGTCTTTCCTCTTGGCGTTTTCTCTCAATAAATATCGCGCTGGTAACGGCCTTCGGCCATCAGGGCGTGCAGGTAATCCGTGGCCTCTTCCCGCGCGACCGATCGCTCGCGCGCTACGATCTCGATCAAGGCCGCGTGCACGTCGGGCGCCATGGTGGCCGCGTCGCCGCACACGTACAGATGGCCGCCTTCGGCAAGCCATGCGTAGACTTCGCGCGATGCCGCAAGCAGGCGGTGCTGCACATAGGTCTTGACACCCCCATCGCGCGAGAACGCCGCGTCGAGTCGCTGCAAGATTCCCTTGCGGCGATAGTCCAGCCACTCGCGCTGATAGAGGAAATCCTGACGAAACTGCCGATCACCCACGACCAGCCAGTGGGCGCCAGTGGCGCCCAGGAGTGCGCGCTCCTCCAGGAATGCCCGAAACGGCGCAACCCCGGTACCCGCGCCTACCATGAGGATGGGCGTCGCCGGATCCTCGGGGAGCCGGAAACGCTCGTTCACATGCACATAGACCGGTACCTCCGCGCCACTTTCCACGCGCTCGGCAAGCCAGGTCGAGGCCACACCCCGATGCAGCCGGCCCTGGTGCTCGTAACGCACCACGCCCACGGTCAGATGGATATGGTCCGGATCGGCCTTAGCGCTCGAGGCAATCGAGTAAAGACGCGGGGCAAGCGGCCGCAAGGCAGCCATAAGGTCGCGTGCCGTAAGTCCCTCCACGGGGAACGCGCGCATCACATCCGTGAGATCACGGCAGCCGACATAGGCCTTGAGTTCATCGGCGCCCCCGGGCTCCAACATCGCCTGAAGCGCCGGGGCCTCGGTCCACCGGGCCCAGTGCGCAAGAAACGGTCGCGAAAGAGCGCGGATCTCAAAGCGCGTGGCAAGCGCCTGCGCGAGATCCGTCTCGCCCCCGCGGGTATCGGAGACTTTTTCACCGCCTTGTAGCCGCGCGGCCTCAAGGAATACCTCGACGAGTCGCAGGTCGTTGCGCGGCACCACGCCTAGGGCATCACCCGGCGCAAAGACAAGCGACGTGGCCGGGGCAAGCGCCACGTGGCGCACGTCCTTGCTCGAACCGCGCCCCGTGATGCGGGTGTTCTCGACGAGTGTGGCGGGGCATGGGTGCGCGCGATCGGAGGCTGGCCCTGAGCTTACAAGGCGCAAGGCCGGTGCCGCGCTCGGCGCGCTCTCGGCCGCCAGGGCCTTCAACACCTGCTCTGCCCAGATGCGCGCCGCCTCCTCGTAATCGAGATCGCACTCGCCCCGCGGGTGGAGTCGCGTGGCCCCCAGGGCCTCGAGGCGCGCGTCGATATCGCGTCCCGTCTGGCAAAAGCGCTCATAGGCGCGATCACCCAAGGCCAGGACCGCAAACTTCATAGGCTCGAGACGCGGCGCGCGCTCACCCATCAGGAAGGCATAGAAGGCTTGCGCGGTATCCGGGGGTTCCCCCTCCCCGTAGGTGCTCGTGACAAGCAACAGGACGCGCTCGCGCTTTAAACGCGCCGTCGGGTAAGTCCCCAGGCTATCGAGGCGCGCGGCAAACCCGCGCGCCATGAGGTCAGCATGCAAGGCGCGCGCGAGACGTTCGGCATTGCCTGTCTGGGAGCCATGGAGCACCGTGACCTCCGACCGCGATGCGACATGGTCGGCCTGCGATACCGCAAGCGGCGCGGCGCCCAGACCCGCGAGGTAGCCGCTTACCCACGCGACCTGCTCGTGCGACAGGCCCTCGAGCAGCGAGGACAAAGCACCAGCCTTCTCCCGACTTAAGGGAGTCTTCAGGGCGAACATCTTCAAGGGACCGGTTCAGCGAAACCAGGAGCGGCCGTAGGTCGTAAACGCGTCTTCTCCGTCCACGCCCTCATCGTCTTGGGCGGCACGCGGCGCATCGTGCGCCCCCGGGGTCTCGCCTACGAGCACGAGCGCGGGACCGTCCGCGCCCGCGGCCATGGCGCGGCTCAGGCCCCCGAGCGTGGTCTTCGTCCGCAAGGCCTGGGCGATCAGTGCCCACTCGATCAGCGCCACCGGCGTGTCGGCCTCGAGACCTCCGGCGAGCAACGCGGAGGCGACGGTGTCGGCCGGCGACACCCCGCACGCGGCCGCCTTCACAAAATAGACCGCGCTCATGACGGTACGACCTCCGAATTCGCCGCCGGCCCCTCGATCATGCCGGCGGCCACGGTATCGTTCGTCAACGCATCGACCACAATGAAGGCGCCGGTGGCGCGATTCACGGCATACGGATCCCACGACAACGCCTCCTGGACCCGCACGGTGACACGTCCGATATCGTTCAAGGCAAGGGTCGCGGCCTGGGTGTCGCGCGCAAGTGTTGTGATGTCCAGGCGATAGCGCGGTCGCGAGAGGACCGCCGCCACTGTCTTGGCACCGTGCTTTACAAAATAGCGCCGCCTCCGCAGGCTCATGGGCTCGGAGCCCAACCAGCAGACCGTGGCCTCAAAGGCGTTCGCAAGCACGGGGTGCTGCGCACCGGCCACGATCATGTCGCCACGCGCCACATCCACATCGTCCTCGAGATGGACGGTTACGGACTGGGGTGCATGCGCACGGGCGAGCACGCCATCGTACGTTTCGATATCCTCGACATGGGTGACGCGCCCCGACGGCAGAATCACCACCTCGTCGCCGGCCGCCACGCTCCCCGATACGATGCGCCCCATGTAGCCGCGTCGCCCGGCGCGACCGGGCCCCCCCGGACGGCTCACCCACTGCACGGGCAAGCGCAAGGGGGCCTGGTCCGATCCATAGGCCGCGCCTGGGACCTCGGCCTCTTCCAAGGCCTCGAGCAGCGTGGGGCCTTCATACCACGGGAGATTTGCGCCACGCTCCACGATCATGTCGCCCTTTAGGGCCGAGATTGGGATGAAGACCACGCGCTCGAAATGGAGACGCGCGGCGAAGTCCCGGAACTCATCGCGTATATGTTCGAAGGCACCCTGGCAATAACCGATCAGATCCATCTTATTGACCGCCACGATCAGATGACGGATACCCACCGTATCAGCGATGCAGGCGTGGCGCCGCGACTGCGGCAACCAGTACTTGCAGGCATCGACAAGGATCACGGCGACATCCGCGTTCGTAGCGCCCGTCACCATATTGCGGGTGTACTGTTCGTGCCCTGGGGTGTCGGCGATGATAAAGCGGCGACGCGCGGTCTCGAAGGACCGGTAGGCCACGTCAATGGTGATGCCCTGCTCGCGTTCACCCTGTAGGCCGTCTGTGACATACGACAGATCCAGCCCCTCGAAGCCGCGCCGACCGGAGGCCCGCGCAAGCGCGTCGATCTGGTCTTCCATGAGGGCGCGGGCGTCGTGCAGCAGGCGGCCGATCAGAGTACTCTTACCGTCGTCGACGCTGCCTGCTGTGATGAAGCGCAGCAGATCCTTGGACGGGGCCGGGGCCTCGCGGTCGACATCCTCTATCAAGATTTCCGTCGCCGCCATCAGAAATACCCCTCTCGCTTGCGAAGTTCCATGGAGGCCTCGGAGGCCTGGTCGTCGAGGCGCGTAGCACCCCGCTCGGAGATGCGCGCCACAGTGGTCTCGGCGATGATCTCGCCTACGGTCGTGGCGCGCGAGGCCACGGGGCAGGTGCAGCTCATATCCCCGACGGTGCGGAAGCGCACGGACAGGCTTTCGCTGGCCTCGCCCTGCGTAGGCCGTATGAGGTGCGACACTGGGGCCAGAACCGATCCCCGGCGCACGATCTCGCGCTCGTGGGCAAAATAGAGCGAGGGCACCGCAAGCTCCTCACGCGCGATATAACGCCACACATCGAGCTCGGTCCAATTGCTCAAGGGAAACACGCGCATATGCTGCCCATCGTGGACGCGCGCGTTATAGAGGTTCCAGAGCTCGGGGCGCTGGTTGCGCGGGTCCCATTCGCCGAAGAGATCGCGGAATGAGAACACCCGCTCCTTGGCCCGTGCCTTCTCCTCATCGCGCCGGGCGCCACCTATGCAGGCATCTATGCCAAGCTCGGCGATGGTATCGAGCAAGGTCACGGACTGAGAGGCATTGCGGCTTTCGATAGGGCTCTTCAACACCACCCGCCCTCCACGGATCGAGTCTTCGACGGAACGGACGATGAGCCGCTCGCCCAAGCCCGCCACGAAGCGGTCGCGAAACGCGATCACCTCCGGAAAATTGTGGCCGGTGTCGATGTGCAAGAGCGCGAACGGGAAACGCCCGGGCCGGAAGGCCTTCTCGGCCAAACGGGTCAGCACCACCGAGTCCTTACCCCCGGAAAAGAGCAGCACCGGGTTTTGGAACTCGCCTGCGACCTCGCGCAGGATGTGAATCGCCTCGCTCTCGAGGGCCTCCAGGGTCCCCCACGCGGGGGCGTCGGGTACGGTCAGGCGCTTGCGCCGAAAGCCTGGCGCCGGCTGCGACCGCCGACTGATATCGCACACCGTCGCCGTACTCTCGTCGGCTTGTCTTACGGTATTGTCCTTCATGTTCCAACCTCCTTGATATCGGCTTCCTCCGCGGACCCATGGCACCCACACTCCTTGGCCCGCGCATCCTCCCACCACCAACGACCCGCCCGCACGTCCTCGCCCGGCGCTATGGCCCGCGTACACGGGGCGCATCCTATGCTGGGATAGCCGCGATCATGGAGATCGTTATAGGGGACATCGAAATGGCGGATGTATCCCCAGACGTCGCCTTCGGTCCAATCGGCGAGCGGATTGAACTTGTGGAGCCCATGATCCGCATCGATCTGCGAAAACGGCACATCCGTGCGGGTGGCGGCTTGGCCACGGCGCAGGCCCGTGATCCACGCCTTCTTGGCGGATAGCGCCCGCGCAAGCGGCTCGACCTTGCGGACCTGGCAGCACTGACGGCGCAAGGCGTGGCTCTCGTAGAAGGGATTCAGGCCGTGCTGACGCGTGAAGTCCTGCATGGCGGCCGTGGCGGGAAAATATACCGCCATGCGGACGCCATAACGGTCCGCCACTCGATCCATGAGGCGATAGGTCTCCTCGGGCAATCTCCCCGTGTCGAGCGTGAAGACGCCGATCCCTGGGAACCGGCTTGCGATAAGATCGGTCAACACCATGTCCTCGAGACCCAGGCTATTGGCGAAGACCGCCGGGGTGTAATCGCGCTCTATGGCCGTAAGCCGCGCCGCCGCTGCCTCCGCCTTGTGTTCCCAACCCATTCCGTCCTCCTGCTAAGCCCTGAAGGGGCTCGCGAATCAACGCCGTCTACAGCGATGGGCGACACGTTAACGAAAATGGCTTATATTGACAAAGAATATCGCGTTAGTTAGTTATATCGTTCTGTTATATAAGGACAGCCTCATGAAACTTCAGCAACTTCGGTACCTCTGCGAAGTCGTGCGTCAGGGGCTGCGCATATCAGCGGCCGCCGACGCCCTGCACACCTCCCAACCGGGGGTCAGCAAACAGTTGCGGCTCCTTGAAGAAGAGCTCGGCGTCGACATATTGGTGCGCAATGGCAAACGCGTAGTGGCCCTGACGGAACCGGGGAAGGCGCTCGTTGTGATCGCCGAGCGCATGTTGCGCGACGCCGAAAACCTGAGACGCATGGGGGAGGATTTTCGCAATGAGGCGCGCGGGCGACTGACCATAGCCGTGACGCACACGCAGGCCCGCTATGCCCTGCCGGAGACCGTACGGCGATTCAGCCATCTCTACCCCGACGTACGACTCTCGCTCCATCAAGGCAACCCCCGGCAGATCGCGGAGCAGGTCATCTCCGGAGAGGCGGATTTCGGCATCGCCACCGAGGCGCTGACCCTCTATGACGACCTCGTTACCCTGCCCTGCTACGAGTGGAACCACTGCGTGATCTGTCCGCCCCGTCATCCCCTCTTGAAGGCCCGCCACATCTCCCTGGAGATCCTGGCCCGCTACCCCATCGTCACCTACGACATCGCCTTCTCCGGTCGCGCCAAGATCAGCGAGGCCTTTGAGCAGGAGGGGCTCGAGCCAAACGTGGTCCTGACCGCGATCGATGCCGACGTCATAAAGACCTATGTGGAACTGGGGCTTGGCATCGGTATCGTCGCCCACATGGCCTTCGATCCCAAGCGCGACCGGAACCTGCGCGCGATCAACCTGGGTCACCTGTTCCCGCCCAACGTCTCGCGCATCGGAATCCGGCGCGGCGCCTATCTGCGGCGGTATATGTACGACTTCATCGAGATTTTCGTGCCACGCCTGACCCGCAAGGACATTGATGCCGCGCTCGACACGGACGCCTGACGGCGGAATCAGGAAACCCCGGAACGACCTTCGTTAGGTCTGCGAACCTCCGGAGCCAGCGGGCCACGATCCTGACAGACTGGCATCAGCATTGGCCACTATCGCCACTCAGAAGGTCGCACAACAGGCGCGGGGAGTGGTGGTGATGGTTGTGTTCGGCCTGGTGATGGCCGTGGTGGGCGTCTGGATTGGATATCAGATGCCCCCCAAGGCGTAGCCGATGGCGCGCCCTCCGGCGGTGGTCGCCATCTTCGGGCATGAGATGGAATTCCAGTGGGGATACCTCGGCCCTCACCCCATCCAACGGCCCACAAGGCAGAGTGTGCATCGCCCTGAAAAAATGATTCTTCAGACGCCGTCCCGGACCTTATTCAAGAGATCCGGGTGATAACGCGACCTATCGGGGAACCAGGGAAATAGACAACGTGCAGCCCACCGCCTCCGCATACCGCTTCAGCGACGCCACGGACGGCGCGTGTTTCGTTCCGCCCTCCAGCCGCGAAACGGCGCTCTTGGTGGTCCCCATCCGATTCGCCACGGCCTCTTGTGTGAGCCCCGCCCGCCGCCGAGCCTCCAGCAGGGTGTGCGCCAGGGTATATTCCGTTTCCAAGGCCTCGTAGGCTTCCGCAAACCCTTTCCGCTTCGCGGCCTTTTCCAAGAACCGCTTATGGTCGTGCGCGACCGGCTCGTACTTTAGCTTGCTCATTTTGTATAACCTCTTTCATGCGATCCCGGGCCTTCTTAAGATCCCGGTCCGGCGTCTGTTGTGTCTTTTTGATAAAGGCGTGTAGCACGATCACGCGCTGCCCGGCCAGAAAACCATAAAACGCCCGCCCTATTCCGGATCGTCCCTTGGGTCGCAACTCGAAGAGCCCGCCACCCAAGGCGCGCGAGTGTGGTAGGCCCAGGTCGGGGCCGTGCTCTATCACAAGCTCGACCATGCGCGCGTAATCCGCGAGTATGTCCGCAGGCCACGCCTCGATTGTCGCCAATACCTTCGCGTGGAAGTATTCCAAGGAATAGGCCATGGCGAGAATGTTAGCAAATATGCGAACACTCGGCAAGCACCCATGACCAACATACGGTCGACGCGCTCGCAGCAGGCCTTAGCGATGTGTCGGGAGGAATAGAGGGCCTGACAGTAGCTGTAGAGCAAAAGGGTCGCCATCAACGCGGGGGCTCCCGCGGATAGCCCTTCTCTTCGTTGCAGACATTCAGGGTCGCGGGGAGATCAAGCTCCCTCGGAGACCAAGCCCCGGATGAAGCGAGCGAGATGTCCCTCGGGCACGAAGTCTCGGGCCGCAAGAGCGCGTTGGGTTTTTCGTGCGAGCGAGCCCCAAGCGCTTGGGTTTTACTTCCGGCTCTCTCCACACCCCCTATTTAAAAGTAGGGGGATATTGCGCGAGGCGACCCAATTCCGTACCGAGCAAGGTTATGTACAGACAGGCATTTTTTGCTGTAAAGCAGCGCGAAAAACTACTAAAGGCACGCCTCGGACCCTCGGCCGGGGACGCGGGTCGCGCGATGAGTAAAGCTGTGGAGTCGACCAAAACTTTAAGAGACGAGCTTGAACGGTGCCGGACTGCGCTGGCGGTTGAACGATCCAACGCTCGCAGTAAAGTGTGGCGCGCCGCTATCCAGTGGGGTGCGCTTCTAGCTATTGCGGGTTTTGTGTATCGCGCCGTTAGATCTTTGGCAGGGAAGCTGACGCTCGCTGATATTGACGTACACGGTTCCGCTGGGTTTGGTGGCGCGGCACTGCATCTCATGACAAGCTGCGCCACCACTGAGATACTTGGACTGGCCTTTGGTGCCAGCGGTATTGTTTATGGCTTACTCCAACAGAAGTTACGTGGAGATGTCATAAAAAAATACTACCCTTACATGGAGCAAGAACAAAAGGCGGTGGACAAAGACCGCACTTCCAGCTTGCTCATGCCGGGAGGCGGCACACGACCGGAGGATATATGACGACAGACCTCTTGGTAATTGTACTCAATATAGCCCTTCTAGTCGGGCTGTGGTGGCTTTGGTTTGTCGGTTACCGGGATTACCTTGTCGACCGGACGCGTCAGGACCTGTTTCGCCTTCGTGACCGTTTGTTCGATCGCGCGGCAGCGGGCGAAATCGGATTCGACGTGGAGGCCTACAAGGTAACGCGCGCAACTCTCAACGGGATGATTCACTATGCACATGAGTTGTCGGTCCTGCGGGTATTGCTGACTGCACTCATCGCTCCTGGCGCGAAGACCAACATGAAATATGCGCGCCTCTTCATTGCGCACATGAGGCAGGTCAAGGCAACACTCACGCCCGCACAAAAGGTCCTCATTGATACTGCGTTTGAGGATATGCATAAGGTCACGTTGCGCCACCTCAGAAACGGGTCTCTCGTACTGCGGGCGCTGGCGCTCATGGTCAAACTGGCAAGCGTGTGTGTTCGCCCCGTCATTCGCGGTCTCCCGCTTGCCGCGCGTCTCACCGGGTATATGGCCGGGTATATTCGAAAAGGGCTGTCCAGCCTGTCCGACAGGATAGACGCCGACGCAAACTTGATGGCGACATCTGCGTCGACCCGTCCTAGCAGACTCACGACCTTTCCGGCGTGAGTCGGGAGGCGGCGGCCTCCCTCGGCGTCTTGCCGGTC